>JAICGN010000128.1 GCA_025923075.1 Chitinophagaceae bacterium | reverse complement strand
ACCGGCTATTGTATCTTCATATGAAAAGTATGGAGCCGCGGGGGCTTCCGTATTGACAGATAGGGAATTCTTTGGTGGCGATAAAGAAGACCTGGGAGCCGTAAGAGTAATAACACATTTCCCACTGTTAAGAAAGGATTTCATTATTGATGAAATACAAATTCAGGAATCAAAAGCTTATGGAGCTGATGTAATACTTTTGATAGCAGCAATTCTTACTCCTTTACGGGTGAAAGAGCTGGCAAGTGAAGCAAAAAAATATGGGATGGAAGTTTTGCTTGAATTGCATGCAGAAGAGGAATTAGAACATATTTGTGATGAAACGGAATTAATAGGCATCAATAACCGGAATCTGAAGACCTTCGAAGTTGATATCGAAAGAAGTTTACGGATGGCAAAACAGATACCTTCAAATAAAATAAAGATCGCTGAGAGTGGAATTGATTCAATTGAAAATATTCTTTTATTTCGTAACCATGGTTTTAAAGGATTTTTGATCGGGGAGCATTTTATGAAACAACCTGATCCAACGATTGCTTTTGCTGAGTTTGTAAAACAATTAAAAGCAAAAGCACATGAAGATTAAAGTTTGTGGAAACACATTGCCACAGCAAGTAACTGCGCTTGATGATATGGGAGTTACCTTTGCCGGGTTTATTTTTTATCCGAAATCGCCCCGCTATATGGCGATGAAGATTGGCGCGGAAAAGATCCGGCAGATCAAAGGAAAGATAATCAAGGTCGGAGTGTTTGTCAATCCCACTTATGAAGAATTGATGAAGACTGTTGATGATTATCGGCTAGACATGGTTCAACTGCATGGGGATGAAACACCAAAGTTTTGTGATAAGATAGCGGACTATATATCGGTGATCAAGGCATTTCGGTTAAGCGACGATGATAGTTTACCACACATGACGCAATCATACACCGAGGTTTGTGATTTTTTCATGTTTGACACATTGGGGGCGGGTTATGGAGGTACCGGGAAGAAGTTTGACTGGAACATGTTAGAAAAATCACCACCATTAAAACCTTATTTCTTAAGCGGTGGAATTGAGTCCGGGGACGAACAAAAGCTAAGTGAATTCATAACAACTGCTGCAGGAGAAAAACTGTTCGCCGTTGACATAAATACAAAATTTGAAATAGGACCGGGTGTAAAAGATGTGAACAGCATCAGGAAATTTGCCGAGAATCTTGGAATAAAAAAAGTAAAGTAATGAATATAAAAGTTTGTGGCATTACACAGTTAAAGCAATTGCAGCAATTGGAAGCTTTGAATATTGATTTTGCAGGATTAATTTTTTATAAAGATTCACCACGATATATGGGAGATAAAATTTCCGGGAAAGAAATAAAGAAAGCTGACTTTGACATAAAAAAAGTTGGGGTATTTGTAAACCCTGGTTATTCGGAATTGCTGGATGCTATTGACGAGTATGGATTGGATATTGTGCAGCTTCACGGTAATGAAAACCCCGAAATGTGCGAGGAGCTAAGTGCTGAGGTGGAAGTGATAAAAGCCTTCAGGATCGAGGATAGCGCTGATATTGACAAAATAGTTGAGCCCTATGATGCTGTTTGCGATTATTATCTTTTTGATACTGCGGGACTAAAAGAAAGTTTTGGAGGCACTGGCCGGCAGTTTGACTGGGGAATATTAAAAAAAGCAAAAATCGAAAAACCTTTTTTCCTGAGTGGTGGTATTGGACTTGATGATGCACAGAAAGTAAAAGCATTTAGTCACCCGGATTTTTTTGCAATTGATATCAATAGCAAGTTTGAAACAGCGCCAGGGGTAAAAGATATGGCTGCGATATTGAAATTTTTACAAGCATTCAAATGAGTATGTGTAAGAATTGCGGCGGGATTAGTTCAGGACCATACTGCAGCCATTGCGGCCAGAAACTCGTTGTGGAGCGAATCACAATTCATTATGTCTGGCACGCACTACTTCATTTTTTTACACATGCCGAGCACGGTTTTTTGTATACATCATGGGAAATGTTAAAGCAGCCGGGAAGAATTGCAATAAATTTTATTGAAGGAAAGCGGAAGAATTACCAGACACCTGTTTCTTACTTTTTGATCTGGAATGGAATCTACATTTTGCTTTTGTATATAATAGAAAACAGTTTTGGGGAAAACAAGGCGGTTGATTTTACCGGATATTTTGGTGAATCGGAAAAAACAAAATTTGCGCTTAGCCATCTGAATATCGTGTTGATAGCACTGCTGCCGTTCCAGGCCCTATACATGTACCTGCTGGTCTTGCGTGAACGGTATAACTATATGGAGTCGCTGGTAATTATTTTTTATGCAATTGGAACCGTTTTGATGTTGCAGTGTGTATTTGTCGTTTTAGCAGTGCCTGTTTACCTGTTTAGTGGCTTTTCAATTGATATACGGTATTCTGATATAGTAAAAATAGTATTTATATCATGGCTGACGTTTGATCTGGTAAAACTGCTCCCGCTAAAGTATAAGGTGATAAGGGTTGTAATGGTATTAATACTGACATTCGGGACATTTACTTTGTGGCGGTCGTTTGTTTATCCTTCGGTGGCAGGGCTTTTTTTTTAAATAGGAGAATAAGTTAAAAATGAATCTTTGAATTTAAGCAGATGTCATGCGAACCTAGCGATGAAGTGAGTGCGTCGCACAGGCGATGCCATGAAAAACTAAACTGGAATAACAAATGACCCTCCGACAAGCTAAGAGTGACAAAAACATGATAAAAGAAAATACATATCAACATCCAAACGAATTTGGTTACTACGGAAAATTCGGGGGTGCCTATATCCCGGAAATGCTTCATCGTAACGTGGAGGAATTAAAGAATCGCTATTTGAAAATAATGAGTGAGGCTTCGTTTCAAAAAGAGTTCCATGAATTATTACATGATTATGCTGGAAGACCGACTCCATTATATTTTGCCCAACGTCTGAGTCACCAATACGGAGCATCAATTTATTTAAAACGCGAAGATCTTTGTCATACGGGTGCACATAAAATTAATAATACGATCGGGCAGATATTAATGGCGCTGCGATTAGGAAAAAAAAGGATCATTGCGGAAACAGGTGCCGGTCAGCACGGAGTGGCCACAGCAACAGTATGCGCATTGAAAGGTGTGGAGTGCATTGTGTATATGGGTGAAAAAGATATTGAACGTCAGGCGCCGAATGTCGCACGAATGAAAATGCTTGGCGCATCTGTAATACCTGCTGCTTCGGGAAGCAAAACCCTGAAAGATGCCACGAATGAAGCGATCCGTGACTGGATAAATAATCCGAATGATACACATTATATAATTGGCAGCGTGGTTGGTCCTCATCCTTATCCTGATATGGTGGCTCGTTTTCAAAGTGTGATAAGTGAAGAGACGAGATGGCAATTGAAAGAAAAGACCGGAAACGAACTGCCAACTCATGTTCTTGCCTGTGTTGGTGGCGGAAGTAATGCGGCTGGTGCATTTTATCACTATCTCGATGAGTTATCGGTGCAGTTGATAGCTGTTGAAGCGGCTGGTCATGGTATTCACAGCGGGTTGAGTGCTGCAACCACTCAACTGGGTAAGCCCGGAATTTTACACGGTAGTAAAAGTTTGGTAATGCAAACAGAAGATGGCCAGGTTGTGGAGCCGCACAGCATTTCTGCTGGTCTGGATTATCCGGGTATTGGACCTATGCATGCACATTTATATGATAGTGGTCGGGCAAAATTTTTAAGTGCAACTGATGAAGAATCGCTTGCTGCAGCATTCGAGCTGGCAAAGCTGGAAGGAATTATTCCTGCGTTGGAAAGTGCACATGCACTTCATGCGTTGAAGATTTTAAAGTTTAATAAAACTGATAAGGTTGTGGTTTGTTTGAGTGGGAGGGGAGATAAGGATCTGGCGACTTACATGAAGTATATTAAATAAGCATGTATAAACTGATTATATCAATAGCGATTTGTTATATGATGTCTTGTGATCGTAAGCCATATGTTGAGCACAAGGTAAAAGAGGAAAAAGTGGCGGATGATTGTAAAGAGCGGCAATCGTACTTTCGCAAGATCTCCAATTTTGGAGGAGAACGGTATGAGTTTGAGAAATGTTTGCATCCTGAATTTAATGGAGGTAATGAAGTAATATCTTGGAGAAAATCTGATACGGTCTTCGTCGCGTTTAAGAGTCCGAATTCGGCTTCCGACGACAAGGTATTTCACATCACCCTGGACATTGATAGCTATCCTGAATACCATTACATATGGATAGACGGCGATACCTACTCGACTTCTCCAACTGAAAATAATACCGAATGAGTCGCATCAAAGCTTTATTCAACAAGAAAAAAGAAAGAGTTTTAAATATTTATTGTACGGCCGGTTATCCCCAACTGGACAGTACAGTGAAAGTGATAAAAGCCTTGCAGGATAATGGCGCCGATATCATTGAGCTTGGTATGCCTTATAGCGATCCACTGGCCGATGGACCAGTGATCCAGGAAAGCAGCAGCATTGCCCTTGCAAATGGAATGACGATCAAAAAACTTTTTGAGCAATTAAGGGATTTCAGAAAAAATATTTCTATACCAGTGCTTCTTATGGGTTATATGAATCCTGTTTTGCAATATGGCTTTGAAAAATTTTGCTCCGATGCAGCAGCAGTTGGTATTGACGGATTAATACTTCCTGACTTGCCTGAACATGAATTTGAAACCGAATATGGCGGAATCATCAAAAGACATGGGCTTGATTTTATTTTTCTTATCACCCCGGAAACAAGCGAACAAAGGATCAGAAAGCTTGATGAATTAAGCAGTGGATTTTTGTATGCAGTTTCATCATCGTCCACAACAGGTAGTAGTAAGAATATGATTGATGTTAGGACCTATTTAGAGAAATTGAAAGGATTAAGACTGAAAAACCCTGTGCTTGTGGGTTTTGGAATAAAGGACAAAAATACCTTCGAAACAGCTTGTACAAACGCCAATGGAGCGATCATTGGAACCGCATATATAAAAGCCCTTGCCGGGTCAGGCAATATACCCGACATTACGCGGAAATTTTTGGAGTCCATTAAGAGTTAACGCTATTGTTCCGGGAAAAATTTTATTATTTTTACGGGCATATCTAAAGAACATTATGAAAACAATTTTGACATTCCTTTTTCTTAGCTTTTTTCATACAAATCTTATCGCGGGCACCACCAAAGACACAAGTTTTACCATAACCGGTAATATGGTGGGTTTTAGTGATGGGACAGAGGTAAAACTTGAGGATCAGAATACGGGTGCACAGTTGGCTGCGGCCAAAATTCTTAAGGGTAAGTTTACGCTGAAGGGTAAACTCGCCGAACCTACGCTCTGCTGGTTAAAAATTACCGGTGATGAGCAGCAATATGTTTATGTTGAAAATAAGGCTATTGCTATTACAGGGATCAAACCGATAAGAACCAATTATAAAGTAACAGGTTCCAAATCACATAATGATTTCATTGATTTTCAAAGTAGTTTTAGTCCATTAATGATCCGCCTGCAGACTCTGGTTCCGCAGATTAATTCATCTGCCCCTGGACCCCAGAGAGACAGCCTGATGGGGATCTATTCGAATATTCAGGAAACAATTCAAAAAAATATTGACATATATATCGATAAGCACAGCTCCTCTTATGTTTCTCCTTTCATTTTATTTGTCACAACGCAGTTTTATGACGATCCTTTATTGCTTGAGCAAAGATTTCTTCGCCTGGATTCTGCAGTACGCACAATACCAACGAGCATAAGTCTGAAAGCATATATTGAATATAATAAGGTAGGTGCAGTCGGTACAAATGCAATTGATTTTACACAGCCTGATACGTTGGGCAGGCAGGTGACGCTCTCCTCATTCAAAGGCAAATATGTGTTGGTTGACTTTTGGGCCAGTTGGTGCGGGCCCTGCCGTATGGAAAACCCGAATGTTGTAGCCAGCTATAATAAATTCAAAGAAAAAAACTTTACCGTTCTTGGTGTTTCTTTGGACCGGCCGGGGCAAAAAGAAAATTGGATATCCGCTATTCATAAAGACAATCTAACCTGGACACACGTTAGTGATCTTCAATTCTGGAACAATGCGGCGGCAAAACTTTACAGGGTGCAGGGAATTCCATTTAATATATTGGTTGACCCGCAGGGAAAGATAATAGGCAGGAACCTTCGTGGCGCCGACCTGGAGAATAAGCTCTGTAAGGTTTTAGGTTGTAACTAACGGTAAATAGGTTGTAGTCTAAAAAGATTTTTAGTATCTATCTTCATCTACTATTGCGCTCCCCCTGCGACGCACAGCCTGCACTGAGCCGAAGTGTTCAACACCTACAATGCTGTTCAACAACAGTGAGTCGGACTCCGAACTCCGACCTCCGAAGTCAACAACTCAATTCACATCTTTTCCGGCTTTGAGCTTATCGATCATCGTCATTACATTATTCTTATTGTTTGTATCCGGGGCAAGGGGCAGGGCCTGGTTAGCATATTTCAATGCATTCCCATAATCACCGTTGGCAGAATATCCTCTTACTAATCCCATCAGCGTTGTAAATTGGTTTGGATACTTATCAAAATTTGATTTAAAAACCGCTAAAGCCTCTTTGCTTTTCTTTTGTGTCAATAAGGTTCTTGCATATTGATGCATTTCGCCCATAGATGCATTCGGTAATGCTGCTTTCATTACGGCCATCGCTTCACTGCCACGGTTAAGTTTTTCCAGGATCTGCGCTTTTGTGCTTGCTGCACGAAAAGATTTGGCACCTTCGAAACCAGGGCTTGTCGCTGAATCGGCCCACATCAATGCTTCTTCAAGATTTACATTTCGTTGAAGACACCAGTTAGCAGCTTGTTCCCAGCTTTGCCAGATAAACCCTTTCTCTGTTCTTAACTCATTTCGAAATGATTTTAACTGATCTTTTACATAATCAACTTCCACTTTAAAGGGTATCATCAGTTTTTCCCATGATAAAGCAATGGTCGCGCTGTTTTCAGTTTCATCAAGGAACTCATATTTCAGCCATTCAACTGATTTGTCCAATGCAACAGGTTTGACTTTTACTCTTAGCGCATCTTCCTTTTCACTATAATAATAGCTTCCCCATGAGGTAGAATTTTTTGAGAATATCAAAGTGCATTCACTCGGATCGTAAGCAATAAAAAAACCATACTTTCCCGCAGGCAGATCTTTACCCTCAATTTTTACATCAGTTGAAAATTCAAATGTTGTGTTTTCATTTGCGCCAGCTCTCCATGGAGCAGTTTTTGTATTACCAAAGCCCTGGTCAGTATACCCAACATGAACAAGTTGTCCCCAAATTTTCCCTTCACGACCCTTGACGCCTGGACGGTCATAATTGATAACGACCTTTGTCAAACCGATTTGCTCACCCGTAATTGCTTTCTTATTACCACCACTAGGCAAGACAGTTAATGGGATTTGCGCAGAGGAAAATGCGCTGATGAAAACCAGTAAACATAGCATTACAAACTTCTGTGTCATAAATGTTTTTTTTGCTTCAATCCAAATCTAGATAGTTCAATAATGTCAATTTTTTATTTTTTTCATTCGGAGTATAGACATGATAGAGGTTTATTTACGCAACACTAGCGGTAATTATACGCCTGCAAGTAGGGTAAAAAACATTTATGAGAATCAAACAGTTAAGGTATGGATGCCTAATTTCTTTTCTATTTTCCCCGTTATGGCACTGACTTTGAACTTATAATTTGTAAATCCATCTTTTATGAAAAAAATAGTTTTAATTCTTTTAATGGCAGTCGGTTGGTTTATTTATAAACCAGTCACTGCACAAGTTTCAGTAAATATTAATATTGGTGCACAACCCGTTTGGGGACCGGTGGGATACAACTATGTAGAGTATTACTATATGCCTGATATTGAAGCTTACTATTACGTTCCATCACGCCAATTTATTTATCTAACTAATGGCAGGTGGATATTTGCTACAACCTTGCCTTACCGCTATCGGTCTTATAACATTTATTCAGGGTATAAAGTAGTGATCAATGAGCCACGGCCTTATCTACGTTTTGGAGCCCATAAAATTAAATATGCAAAATATAAAGGGAACAATGGAAGGCAGGTAATAATAAAGAATAGTAACAATCCCAAATACTATGTGGTAAAAGGACATCCGAAGTATAAAAGTGGAGGAGGAAAGAAAGTAGCAGCTCCAGGTAAGAAAAATACGAGTACCGTCAAGGCCAACGGTGGAAGTAAGGGAAATAGTGGGGGCAAAGGCAAAGGGAAAGGATAACTTAGTTTTTTTAGGGCAATAACTTTCATAAGTCCCCCGGTTTAATCGGGGGCTTTTTTATAATTATATCTTTTCTTTTTTACCAGGAACGATGTTTCTGAAAATCCCTCCAACAATTTTGATGTCCTCCCATTCTCTGGTTGATGGCCTGATCTTTCATTGAAATATGGTTTGAGATGCTTACGAATAAATAAAACTATCACACAACCGGCTATATCAACACGTCAGTATCCTTTTCCGTAACTTCCTTCTTTAAATCCGCACGAATGCCAAGACTTTTATGTTTTACATTTTTGATGTTGAGTTTTTCTTTTTCAAATAGCCAGGAGTTTGGTGGTAATCCGCCTTCAGTGAGATGGAAACAAATTAGTACGGATACTGCAAGAGTCATTTTCCCGGAAGGCCGAGATAGCGCCGCGCAAAGAATCGCATCCATCGTACATTATCTTGCTGCAAAAAATAATTCACTTGGGACTAAAGGAGATAAAATAAATATCGTACTTCAAAATCAGTCAACAGTCTCAAATGGTTATGTGGGTCTTGGTCCCTATCGCAGCGAGTTTTTGTTAACACCATCCTTTAACAATTTTGAGTTGGGGAGTATTGCATGGTCTGATGCCCTCGCATTGCATGAATACAGGCATGTACAACAATACAACAATTTCAGAACGGGAATGAGTAAGGTCATGTATTATTTGTTTGGAGAAGAAGGATTGGCGGTTGCTATAAATGCTGCAATACCGGATTGGTTTTATGAAGGCGATGCCGTGTATAACGAAACAGTGCATACGGAGCAGGGTAGGGGGCGAATTCCTTTTTTTACGAATCAATACAAATCACTTTGGTTGGATAGAAAGAATTATTCATGGATGAAATTGCGGAATGGCTCGCTGAAAGATTATGTACCAAATCATTACCCATTAGGTTATTTTCTGGTGAATTACGGGTATGAAAAATATGGAAGTGACTTCTGGAAGAAAGTAACACAGGATGCCGCTGCGTATAAAAGATTATTTTACCCATTTCAACAGGCAATAAAGCAACATGCAGGTGTAGATTATAAAACTTTTAGAAAGCAGGCGTTTGATCATTATAAGCTGAATAGCGATATGCAGATCAATCAGGAAGCCGGAGCTGGCGAACAAAAAATTACCAATCCGACCTTAAGCTATGTCACTAATTATTTTTTTCCATACCAACTCGATGATGGTTCGGTACTTTATTTGAAAAGCAGTTATCGTAAGCGGCCTGCTTTTGTATTGAAAGATAATTCGGGTGAGCATGTTTTGCGTATAAAAGACATCTCATTGGATGATGAGTATAGTTATCGTAACGGGAAGATTGTGTATTCTGCATATAAGCCGGATATTCGTTGGGGATGGAAAAATTATGGAGAGATAAGAATAGTAGATATAAAAAGCGGACAGCAAAAAAAGATCACTTCCAAAACAAAATATTTTACTCCTGATATTAGCAGCGATGGCAATAAGATCGTGGCGGTAAATTATGAAACCGATGGCAAATGTGAATTGCATTTATTGGATGCCGGGTCGGGTAATTTGTTGAAGCGTATTGAGTCTTCAGAAATAAATGTTTTCACCGATCCAAAGTTTATCGATGATAGTTCGATAGTAGCTTGTGCAAGATTTAACGATGGACAAATGTCGCTGGTTCGTGCAGATGTTAGCGGCTCTATAACAAGACTTACGCCCTCTTCTTACCATGTAATCGGGTTCCCTAATGTGCAAAATGGTAAAGTTTATTTCACTGCATCTTTCAATGGTAATGACGAACTTTTTGTGGTGCATTTGGATGGCAACAGGATCTTCCAGGTAACTAATTCAGGTTTGGGAAATTATTTTGTAAATGCCAGCGCAAGCAAACTTGTTTATTCAAAATTTACGGCAGATGGATATCAATTGAAAGAAATTAATCTGGATAAAGTTGATGTGAAAGCGGTTGATCAATCAGTATTCGAATCCCCTGCCAATAAGTTTGCTGTTGCAAGGGAGGATGAATTTAAAAGCTTATTGTTAACTGAGCTACCGTTGAGAAAATTTTCGGCTAGTCAATACAAAAAGAGTACAAGACTTTTAAACTTTCATAGCTGGCGGCCCTATTATGAAGACCCTATCTTTACGTACACTCTTTATGGACAAAATATTTTAAACACCCTGCAAACCGAGCTGTACTATTTATACAATCAGGATGAAGAAACAAATGCAGTTGGCTTTAGCACGACCTACGGGGCATTCTTTCCTTACGTGTCCGCAGGAACTGAGTATACTTTTAAACGAACCGACACGTTAAACGGTCTTACCCGGCAATGGAACCAAATGGATAATCGTATTGGTCTGAATGTTCCGTTGAATTTTTCAGGCGGGAGATTTTTCAGGTTCCTGAACGTTGGAAGCAGCTATGTTTTCCGGTTTGAATCCAATACGGGCCCGACAAAAGACCTGTTTGCTGAAAATAATTTCAGCTATCTCTCACATTTTATTAATTACAGCCAGCAGGTGCAGACGGCAAGACAGCATATTTTTCCGCGGTTAGGCTATAATTTTTCGTTGCAATATCGACATGCAATTTCAAAATACGATAGTTACCAGTTTTTTAGTTCGGCCAATATGTATCTGCCGGGTTTCATTTCCAATCATAGTATTGTGTTGAATGGCGCTTTTCAGCAAAGGGATACTTTCAGACTTTTATTCAGTAATCGTTTTCCCTATTCAAGAGGATATAATGAAGCATATTTGTCAAGGATGTGGAAGCTGGGTGCCAACTATCATTTTCCTATCTGGATACCCGATTGGGGTTTTGCAAATATTCTTTATATACAGCGCATTCGTGGCAATGCATTTTATGATCTGACAAGAGTTTATTCAAGAGATAAGACAATAACAGCAGATCAGCGAAGTGCAGGAGGAGAAATTTATTTTGATACCAACTGGTGGAATCAATACCCGCTGACCTTTGGTTTCCGTGTCAGTAGTCGACTAGATGCTGACCTTGTAACAGGTCAGAAAGGAACTTATTTTGAGTTTATTTTACCGGTGAGTATAATTCCAAGGTAGGCTATCAGCTAATAGCTATAAAGCAGCTAAACTTTCTTCGATTGCTTTGATTTTTGCTTCTGCATCGGCTTTTTTCTTTTTTTCAACTTCAACAATTTCGGGTTTTGCGTTTTGAACAAACCGTTCATTGCTGAGTTTCTTTTCTACTGACAAAAGAAATCCCCTTTGGTATTCGAGATCTTTTATGAGTTGTTCTTTTTGGGCCGTTGTATCCAGTTCCTTTTCTGTTTCAATAAAGAATTTATCCTTTTGTACAACAGTATTTATTGAACCGGCAACTGCATCACGTGCAAAAGTTATTTCTGAAGCATTTAATTGTTTTGCCAGTATCGATTTGAATGAATTGTATGCCGATTGATCTGATGTTTGTATTTGCAATTTTATTTCTTCTTTCGGCTTCAATTGATTTTTTACACGAACATCCCGCAACGCGGTGATTACTTGTTTTAATAATTCAGCTTGTTTTAAGATTCCTTGTTTCTGTTCTTTAATTGCTGCTTCTTGCTTTATTGTCAAATCATCGCCTTCATTTCTGTCCATAAGGTGATGATATATTTCTTCTGTAACAAAAGGCATGAAAGGATGAAGCAATTGCATT
>JAICGN010000127.1 GCA_025923075.1 Chitinophagaceae bacterium | reverse complement strand
TCTTCATAAAAAGATTCTATGTATTGTTTACCCCGTTCTTTCTCTATCTTATGTTCCAATTGATATTCTGCTAAAAAACCGCAGAACACCGCGAGGAATAGCATTAAGAATTCCCAGAAATAATGCGTCCATTTTTTCCTGCCCCGATGATCCCGATGGCTATCGGGAGGGTCGGAGCCGTGTGTCTCGCCTAAGGCGAGATGTGAGTGATGATGTACTTCCATAAAAAATTTATTTCAGGTGGTATTGCTCTTTTTCTTTCGTGCTGTATGGGTGTGTGCATGTACTTCCATAATTTTTATTTCAGGTAATGATCATTTTTTTCTTAAAGTATGGGTGTGGGCATACACTTCCATTCTCCTTTTTTACTTATTTTAGTTTGTAATTTTTTTTAAGCTCTTGCAAAAGCCGGCTATTAGCTTTTATATAATCATTCATTTGCAGGGTTCTGGTTGACACCAACATTTGTTTATAAAATGCGATCATATTTGTTACATCACCTCTCTCAAAAGAAGCAAGGTTTAATATAGCTGCCTGTATGATGGTATCGCTTTTGCGATAGCGGTGAACAAGGTTGATGCCTGTTTCATTTTCATCCTGTTTCCGTAATTCATTCATCCAGTTAAAATCATAATGTTTTAACATAAATGGCTTTATAGGGCTGGCAAAAAATTGATATTCCTGTTCATTCCTGTAACGAACATTGTTAATGCAAACACTGATATCCCCAAACAGTTTTTGAAGGGTTGTGTTTTTAAAATACCTGAGTGAGCCCGAACTTTTGAGCTGGCTAAGTATGCCGTCTTTTGGTTCAAATGCATACGTGTTTGCCAGGTACATTACAGTGGTGTAGGCTGGATAGAATTCCCTTGGCAGTGAGGTTAACGAGCTATCCCTAATATAATTGCTCAGATAGTCCATATCCTTCTCTTTATCCAGTCTTAGTTTTATTTTATCGCTAACGGCAACAGAATCTGCAAACAATTCAGCATATAATTCTTTAGCATATTGTTTTTCCCGTTGATGCTCTATTGTATGTTCCAATTGATACTCGGCAAGAAAACCACAGAACACAGCAAGGAATAACATGACGAACTCCCAGAAATAATGTATCCACTTTTTTCTTGGTGTATGAGCGTGTGCATGTACTTCCATACTATTTTCTTAGTTGTTTTAATATTAGTTCTTCCATTTCCACACAGGCAATTCTCGCATCCCTGAATGCATCCAGGCTTCGTTTTAGTCTTTCCAGCCTTAATGTAAGAGCAGCTCCCATGTTATTGCGAAATACAACAGCATCATTTCCGCTGAGCACATCATGATGGCTCGCTACTTTTTTCATCTTAACAGGATCAGAATGATTACTTGTATCCAGGCTGAGCTGGCAGGTAAGGTCATAGGCTTTATAAAGAGCAGGAATAAATAATTCGGTATAATATTTCTTTTCAAATTCCTGATTACGGTATTGTGCGAAGTTGGTGATGCGTTCATAATCCATCATTTTTTTAAGAAACTCGATATTCCCTATATATCGCAATGAACCAGATGATTTCATTTGCTCGTAGGTTTCTTTACGAACCAAAAAATTCCGCACCCATACCGCACCCATTTTTTTTGCAAATGCGGCCCGGTCTATTGCTGCACTATCCTGCAGCAACCAATTCACCAGTTCATCATGATTGGCAATGATGATTTTATCCTGTGTAAGCAGCGAATCCAGGTTTTTAATATTTGTCCGTACGTCTACTACCATGCTTTGCAAAAATTGACGGGCCCTGTCTCTTTCAATCTTATGTTCCAATTGATACTCGGCAAAAAATCCGCATACCACGGCGAGGAATAACATTAAAAACTCCCAGAAATAATGTGTCCATTTTTTTCTTGCTGTATGGGCGTGGCTATGTACTTCCATAAACTCTATTTCAGATGATATTCTATTTTTATAAGTGAATCGAGTGTGACTGCTCTGTCCAGGGCATTTTCTATGTTGATATTACCCCATTCAATAGCCACGGCATATTGCTCAAGCTGGTTAATAAACCTTTGCAGCTTATATTTTTCAGCAGATAAAAAATAAGGCTTTCCGGGCAATTTTACTTGCCGCTGTTTCCAATTGCCACTTTTAAAATATTTTCTGAATACTCCTGCCTGAAAAATTTCTGTACTTGCATCATTCATAGCTCTCCATAATGGTAAAATATATTCGCTCTGCATGTCGTCAACATAGCTTTTTACATACCCGTCATAATTTATGATCCAGTCTGAAACAATTTTTTTACGTATAAGACGGAAATTTCCGGAATTTTTTAATTGAGAAATGGTACGGTCCGAATACCTCCAGCGGGCAAATAAATTCAGCATTACCTGGTGCTGATAAATATTTCTGACATTTTTATCCATCTCACTATTCAACTGCAATAAGGGAATTAGCGAATCTATATTATTGGCAACATTTGCGAAAGTTTTGTGCATTAAGACAAGCATGGCTGTATCAGTGCGTATGTCGTTTAACATACTGGACATAAAATCTTTCTCACGCCGGTGTTCTATCATATGCTCCCGTTGGTTCTCTGCTAAAAATCCACAAAACACAGCAAGGAACAACATGAGAAACTCCCAGAAATAATGGGTCCATTTTTTTCTTGGTGTATGTGTGTGGGCATGTACTTCCATAAATAATTTATTTCAGGTGGTATTCTTTTTTTAAAAACTCAATAGTATTTTTTGCCTTTTCATTTAATAACTCCAGCCTGGTTTTAATAATGATATTACTTCCTTTGATCTGGTTAATGCAATAAGCAAGGTCTTGCCGAACAGAAGCGTCGTAAGATCTTAAGGGAGGATTATTAACCGGACTATTTATGTTATTAAATTCATCCAGCATTTTATTAAATACAAAGGGATCAAACATTCGGGTAAGTAAAGGGTCTGCGGATCTTCTTTCAATCCGGTCATCTTCCTGGTTAGCAAGAATAATCTCTACTAATTTTTGATATGAAATAATACTATCAGCTGCATTTTCATTTCTTATTAATCTTAATGAACCGGAAAACTTTAATTGAGTAATTGTTCTGTCGTTACTTTGAAACCGGCTTGTTCTCACAAGCATCCTTCCCAAATAATACAGCTCGTTTTCATACCCCTTTATTTTTTGCTCACTTAGCAAATAGACGAGTGAGTCTAACTGATCTCCTTTCCTTTCCCGGAAAAGCAAATTTGCATTTATAGCAGCCGTGTCAATTTTCAGATCGTCAATAAACGACTTAATGAATTGTTTCTCCCTGTCTTTCTCAATCTTATGTTCTAATTGATACTCTGCCAAAAACCCACAGAACACAGCAAGGAATAACATTAAAAACTCCCAGAAATAGTGTGTCCATTTTTTTTCTCGCTTTGTCGGGATGTGTGAGTGATGGTGAATCTCCATATGTTTTGTTTAGAATTGAATGTTATTGATTCTATGGATCTTTTTACGACTTACTCCAGATTATAATCCTTTTGCAGGGTCATCAGCAATGTCTCTGCTTTTTTTAACAGCTCCAGGTCCGCTCTTAAATTCAGTACATTATTTCCTTTCAAGTAATGGATCAGGTAGCGCAACTGGAAAAGCTTTTCTTTATCCGCGTTGAATGGAGGATTGCCACCGGGGCGACTGATCCTTCCGTAAAGGGCCATGTTTTCAATATCCATCGAAACTATCGAATCCAACACTGAACCATCAAAAATTCCCGAAGCTATCTTCATATATTCTTCCCTTGTTGAGGACTCCTGTTGAAACAAGGCAAGCACATTCCTTAATTCTACATCGTACTGTATGATGGCGACAGCGGAAGAAGACTTATGGATCAGCCGCATATTACCTGCGTTCTTCAATTGCTGAAGCGTTCCGTCATTCGGAATAAACCGAACATCATAAAAACGTGTGGCATACCTGGCGAAATAATAGAGGTTGCTGCTTTGACCTTCTAAATTTGGGGTACTAAGCAACATTGATAAAGAATCAAGCAGATTAGCTTTTCTTTTCCGGTTCTGGATAACAGTTCTCAGGCTGGACGTATCAAATTTAATATCCCGGTAGAGTTGTATGATAAATTGCTTTTCGCGGTCTTTTTCTATTTTATGCTCCAACTGATATTCTGCCAAAAAACCGCAAAACACAGCAAGGAACAACATAAGAAATTCCCAGAAATAATGGGCCCATTTTTTTCGTGAAGTATGACTATGGTGGTGTACTTCCATATAATTATTTTACGTAGTATTCTTTTTTAATCAGATCAATTATCTCAGCTGCCATCTTCCGCAATTGTTCTAAAAGATTTTGCAGCCTTGTTGAACCGACAGACCAGTAATTAAGTTTATTGGCCATTTCATTCAGTAAGGCTGGTGACTGATCAGTCAACTGGGGATTGCCTTCCGGCTTTTCAATTAAAATAGTGTCTTGCAGGTTCGTCATGCCCCTGAATACCGATGCATCAAATACTCTTCCTGCTATATCACGGTATTCGTTAATTTGAGTTTCTTCGAGCTGCTGCTGGATGAGGATCTCTCTGTATAAAACATCATAGGCTATTATTTTGTCAGTGATGGATGTTTTTGATATCAATCTCAACCCTCCTGAATTTTTTAATTGTTGCATAGTGCCGTCCGCAGAAAAGAAAAAGGCCCTCCGAGATATATTCCTCCCCCAGAAATAAAAGTCAGCGCCTTTTTTTGTGTGTTGTTTTTCAAGAATTGACCCGATCAATGAATCACTCATTCGCATTCTCGCATCACGCAGCTTTTTAAGATTGGAGATATTGGCAGTGTCTGCCCGCAGGTCTTCTATCATCGACTTCATGAATTGTTTTTGCCGGTTCTTTTCAATTTTGTGTTCTAATTGATATTCTGCCAAAAATCCACAGAACACAGCAAGGAATAACATCAAAAATTCCCAGAAATAGTGTGTCCATTTTTTTCTTGCAGTATGTGCATGGTGGTGTACTTCCATAAAATGATTATTCTAAAAGATATTTCATTCTAAGTATTTGCAATAATTGATGATTAATAGCTACATAAGGTAAATATTGTGTTTGCCTTGTTCCTCTCAGCATCAACATATAATAAGAGGCAATATTTTCAGCTTCCTGCCTGTTAAACTTATCCGGGTTTATTATTTTACCACCAACCGGCACTTGCCTATTTTGATTCAGCGCTTCTAGCAAAGTGAACTTACCCTGTCCTGTAAAAGCTTCATACCAGCTAAAATCATAATGCCGGATACTAAAAGGACGCAGATACATTTCTATATAACTATATTCCTTTTCATTGCGGCTTCTCAGGTTGGCGATCTGTACGCTTAGTTGACCAATTGCGGCCTGTAACTCCCTGCTTTTAAAATAACGTAATTCTCCGGAATTCCTGAGTTGGTTCAGGATGCCATCGTTGGGTTCAAATATTAGTTGTGCAGACTGCAGAAATGCCCAGGTAAATGCCGGGTAAAACCGGGAAGAAAGATCTGTCAGACTACTATCTTTTACATACTTAATAAAGTAAATATTTGCTTCTTCCTTCTTATTACGGATTGCAATTTTTTGTTGCACTGCAATAGAATCCGCATAAATTTCCTTATAAAGATTATTAGCCAACGCTTTTGCCCGCTGATCTTCTATGTAATGTTCTCTTTGATTCTCTACAAAGAAGCCAAGTGTTACAGCAAAGAATAGCATTAGAAACTCCCAGAAATAATGTGTCCATTTTTTTCTTGCAGTATGTGCATGGTGGTGTACTTCCATAAAGTTTATTTCAATTTATATTTTTCCTTTATCAAGGGTATCAGGAGATTTGCCGAACGGCTGATGCTGTCATAGGCCCATTGCATATTTGTAAAGTCTTTGCGGAGTGCAAGCAACGAATTTTTAAACTCAAACAGCAACGCTGTATATGTTTCAGCCGTCAGTGGTATTTTATATTTATTGATAAAGCTATCAATCCACAAATCGGTTGACGCTGGAGGAGGAACATACAAGTATCGCCGGTAAACTTCATTAATAATTTCTTGTACAAAAACTTTATTACGAATTGCCAATGTGTTTAAATAAAGTTGATTATGCTGGCCTTCAATTTTTACTGCGGGGTCTGTGTTTAATTGGTCGTATATAATAATCCTATTAGCCACTTCTTTATTTCTGATGAGTCGGAAACCTCCTGAATTTTTCAGCTGAGATATGGTTCTGTCATTGAATCGAAAACCATAATAATTCAATGCATTGCTGAGGTGCCTGTAAGCCTTAGGTAAATCTAAATTGTTCGGCGGGAACTGGATGGCATCTGAAACCGAATCAATGCTGTTATTTATATTGTTCCAATAGCTGATTGATTCGGTAAGTTGGGTAGTATCATTTTTTAAATCTTCAAGCATAGTTACCATGTATTGTTTCTCTCGCTGATGTTCGATTGTATGCTCCAATTGATATTCTGCCAAAAAACCGCAGAACACTGCAAGGAATAACATTAAAAACTCCCAGAAATAATGTATCCATTTTTTTCTTGGAGTGTGGGTGTGTTGATGTACTTCCATAAAAAATTTATTTCAGGTGGTATTCATTTTTTATCAGTTCAATTAATCTTTCGGCTCTTAGCTCTATACTTTGATAAGACATTTTATCCTGTTTGGTGCTGGTTTTTTGATCATGTAAAAAGTTCAAATACTCGTTTAGCTCATCCCTGTTTAATCGTACATTGAGGGTATCAGTGACAGACCTGGGTAAATTACTGGGAACAATATTTTCATAATAAGAGTTGACAAGATCATTGGCATCAAGTATTTTATTGATAAGATGTTGTCCTTCTACCTGCCTCGTCATATATCTCTCTCTCCAAAATTCGGCTCGCAGCCAGGCCAGATCATATGCTGCGATTGAATCTGCAATTTTTTTATTTCTTATTAATCGCATTCCACCGGCATTCTTCAACTGGTCGATGGTAGTACTATTTCTTCTATAATGTCTATCCCATAAGGTACGACGCATATTGCTATAAATAAATCCTGGGATCCTTCCGGCATTTTTATTGTCCTTAAAAAAAAGGAAGACAGAATCAATAGCTGTTACTCTTGCTTCTTTCAACGGGAAGCCTTCGTTCAAAAGGGCTGTATCACTTTGCAGATCGTAAACAAACGACTCCATATATTGCTTTTCACGTTGTTTTTCTATTACATGCTCCAATTGATATTCTGCCAAAAAACCGCAGAACACTGCAAGGAATAACATTAAAAACTCCCAGAAATAATGTGTCCATTTTTTTCTTGAAGAATGTGTGTGATGGTGTACTTCCATTATTAGTTTATAGTTTGTGATTTATTGTTTGTCTTGCTCGCAGCTCAAATTTTATAGCATTTCCTATTTAAGGTGATACTCTTTTGCCAGAAGGCCGATCAATTCTATGGCTTCCTTTCTGCTTTTATCCAATACTCTTCTTAAACGAGTATAGGTATAGTAATAATAAGTTGCTTTATTATACAGGTGTTCGAAATCAGATGGATCGTTGGTGATCCAATAGTTTTTTGTAACTGGCAAAACTGGGTTTCGTTGCCATTTTATTACTTCCTGGTCTTTGAACATGTTTTTGAAACTCCAAAGCCGATCTGTCATTTCCATATAAAACCCTTGTGCTTCAGATAAAACACGTATTTCCAGGTTCAAGTCTTTTATCTCTGCATCATACTTCACAATTCCGGCAGAAGCTTTTTCGTTCCTGATCAGTCTCATGCCTCCTGAATTTTTCAATTGCTGCAAAGTGCGGTCGGTGTAAAAGAAATCAGCAAACCCCATTCTTACTGTATAAACAAATTCCTGTGGCCAGTCCTCCAAATTATTTTTTCGTCCTTCCTCAAAATCACGTAAGACAAATTCCAGGTGACTTTCATTTTCGAGAAAATCATTAATGACAAAAGAAAAATTGGTGGTATCGTTTTTGAGATCTTCTATCATAGAGCGGATATATGTTTTTTCCCGCTGATGTTCAATGTAATGTTCCCGCTGGTTCTCCACAAAGAATCCAAGTGTAACAGCAAGAAACAACATAAAGAACTCCCAGAAATAATGGGTCCATTTTTTTCTTGGCGTATGAGTGTGGGCATGTACTTCCATAATTAAAATTTATTTCAGGTGATATTCCTTTTTCAATTCCTTTAATAACTCAGTGGCCCTCTCTTTCAGATAGCTGAGTACGTCATGACAGATAAAGTGAACACCATTAAAATACAGCTTGAAGTAATTTTTGATCAGCAAGTCTGAATTTTCCGTTCGATCATAATATCGCAGGTTTGGCGGCAATGAAAGTGTGTCAGGTTTGTCAACAACATAAAATTTGGTAACACTTAAATCGAAATGTTTTGCAAAAAATGGCTCGATCTGTGTATGCAGCTTCTCATTAATATATTCGAAGAATGTTAATAGTTTAGGGATATGAGTATCATAGTAATCAGAAAGCGCATTGCTCAGATCTGTATTCCGGATATAGCGCAAACTTCCGGAGCTTTTCATTTGATTAAAAGTGGTAGAAATATTCCAGGGATTATAGGATTCCAATAAATTTCTTGCAATACGAACAAATTCATCATCAGAAAAAGAAACCTGTTGTTGAAATAACAGTCCTACCGAATCATAATACGTCAATTGCCTTTGCATTGCTATGCTTACTTCGGAAAATGCAAGGGTGTCAAATTTCAACTCGTTATATAATTGAGCGGCATATTTCTTTTCCCGCTGATGTTCGATATAATGTTCACGCTGATTTTCTACGAAAAATCCAAGTGTAACAGCAAGGAACAACATGAGAAACTCCCAGAAATAATGGGCCCATTTTTTTCTTGGGGTGTGGGAGTGGGCATGTATTTCCATATTCGATATTTATTATAAATGATATTCCCTTTTTATAAGATTGCTCAGCTCTTTGGCTTCTACTAATATTTTCTTTGATGTCACCAATTGTGCCTGGTGAACCTTTTTAAAATACTGGATCCGGCCAATAAGCTCATTTATTAGATCAGGATTTGTCGTAAATAACTTTGGATCATTTGCAGGCTTACTGATCGTATCAGTGGCCGTCATTTTATGAAACACTCTTGTGTCAAAAACTTTGCTCGCCATTTGCCTGTATTCTGATCTTATTTCCACTTCATCGCCCATCTCAAACAGCGCTTGCCTGATCATTTGATCATATGCCATAATGCTATTGGAAATATTCTTGTTGCGGATAAGACGCAAATTCCCGGAACTCTTTAATTGCTGTATGGTGCGATCGTTGGGAAAAATATTAACCGGAGGTGAGATATTTCTTGCAAAAAAGTAAATGTCGTTCCCATTATTGTCCATGGCCGGAGAACTTAGTAATGTAACCAGCGAGTCGATCATCTTTATACGTGAGGTTCTACGTTGGATATTGGTTTCAAACATAGCCGAATCCGATTTTAGATCCTCAATCATCGTTCTCATGTATTCTTTCTCACGTTGATGTTCGATAACATGTTCAAGCTCATACTCGGCCAAAAATCCACAGAACACAGCCAGGAACAACATGAGAAACTCCCAGAAATAATGCGTCCATTTTTTTCTTGCAGTATGGGTATGCGTATGTACTTCCATCAAATGAAATTTTTTGGCTTAATGAAAAGGGAGTTTCAGGGTTTAATGATGGTGGTCTTTAGAGGGTGGTGATAATACCCACAAAAGATAATGATTTTTCTCGTCCATAGTTGTACCTTTTATTCTCATTAAATGGCATCGAGCGGTACTTTTGATGTGATTGTAATTGGCGTTGGTTCTATGGGATCAGCTGCCTGTTATTATTTATCAGGGCGAGGCCATAAAGTCCTGGGACTTGAACAATTTGATATTTCTCATGAATATGGTTCCCATACCGGACAAAGCCGCATCATCCGCAAAGCATACTTTGAGCACCCGGCTTATGTACCTCTTCTTGAAAAAGCATATAGAAACTGGAAAGCACTTGAATGGGAAACCGGTAAGCAGGTCTATTTTAAAACAGGACTATTATATGCCGGCAACCCAAACAATGCAATTATACAAGGTGTAGAACAATCAGCAGCATTATATAATATTGACCTGGACCAGTTGAACACGGTAGCCGCCACAGATCATTTTCCGCAATTTAAATTCCCCGATCATTTTGAAATTCTTTTTGAACCCGAAGCCGGATTTATCACCCCGGAAAGATCGATCAGGCTTTATGCAAGAGAAGCTGAAGAAAAAGGTGCTGTGATTCATTCAAATGAAAAAGTCATTGAATGGAAAAAAGATGGGAATAATATAATTGTAAAAACCAATAAGGACATTTATCAATCCAATAAGCTTGTCATCACAGCCGGTGCCTGGGCGGGCAAAATGATCCCGGGCCTTTCGGATAAAATTAAAGTGACAAGACAGCTTATTGTATGGATCAAAACTAAAAGAGATGATCAGTTTGAATTAGATAAATTCCCATGTTGGATGATCGGTGATGATGATAAGCATGGCTGTTTTTATGGATTTCCATTATTGGATACAAAGAAATTTGGTGAGCCGGCAGGTTTAAAACTGGCGCATCATTTCCCATATCAAAAAACCGATCCGGACAATGTAAACAGGGAAATTACAGAGGAAGACCTAAAGACTATAAAATACTGTTTGGATACATATTTGCCGGGAGTTTTTGATTCCGTTCTTACGGCTAAAATATGTTTGTATGCAAATTCTCCCGATGAAAACTTTATTATCGACAGGTTGCCTGGTTATGAAGAAAATGTGTCTATCGCATGTGGTTTTAGCGGGCACGGTTTCAAATTCGCTTCCGTAGTTGGTGAAATCCTTTCAGACCTTACAATTGAAGGCGAAACAAATATGCCCATACAGTTTCTTAGTGCAAAACGCTTCGACTAAATTGCTTTCAATTCGGTAAATTCACTTATAAAATCTTTGTTTATGCCTTCCCGTCGCCGTTTTATTAAAAATACAGCCGTCCTTACTGGTGGTTCAGCTTTTGTCCCAATCATTTCTTCTGCCGGTTTTACTTATTTTAAAAATAAAATTCTTCCGAATGATCAGCTAAACCTTGGCGCCATTGGTATCAATGGCATGGGGTGGAGCAATCTTGCGGCTGCAATAAAGATTCCGGGAGTAAATGTTGTTGCTCTTTGTGATGTTGATAAAAATGTATTGGATAAACGAATGGCTGACCTGGCAAAAATGAATATAGATACATCAAAAGTGAAAACTTATGGTGATTACAGGAAATTGCTTGACCAAAAAGATATTGATGCAGTTATTATCGGCACACCGGATCATTGGCATGCCTTAATAATGATAGATGCAGTTGAAGCAGGCAAACATGTATATGTGGAAAAGCCAGTTGGTAATACAATTGAAGAATGCAGGCTGATGGTTTCTGCGCAAAAAAGGTATAACAAAATTGTACAGGCAGGACAATGGCAAAGGAGCCAGCAGCATTTCAGAGATGCTGTTGATTTCATTAAAACAGGGCAATTGGGAAATATAAGAACAGTAAAAGTTTGGTGTTACCAGGGCTGGGTAAAGCCGGGAGAAAAGATCCCCGATTCAGATCCTCCTCCTGGTGTTGATTATGCTATGTGGCTTGGACCTGCACCGACAAGAAAGTTCAACGCAAACAGGTTTCATTTTCAATTTCGCTGGTTTTGGGATTATGCCGGCGGCTTGATGACTGACTGGGGAGTTCATTTAATGGATTATGCAATATTTGGGATGAATGCGGATGTTCCAAAAACTGTGTCGGCGTTAGGCGGATATTTTGCTTACCCGGATCTCTACCAGGAAACACCGGATACAATGGGTGCCTTATATGAGTTTGATAAATTCAATCTCATTTGGGATCACGCCATGGGAATTGACAATGGTTTGTTTGGGAAAGATCATGGCATTGCGTTTATCGGTAATAACGGAACATTGGAATTAGACCGTGGTGGATGGGA
>JAICGN010000126.1 GCA_025923075.1 Chitinophagaceae bacterium | reverse complement strand
GTTGACCGATCGCTTTTTCTGGTGTACCATAACCCCATTCTTTTACTGCAGTCTCATTTACAAGAAATGCCTCTCTTACATCAGTGGCCATATCTTTTGAGAAATCACGACCTGCAATAATTCGTAATCCCAATGTTTTTACATAATCATGATCTCCGAGAAAAACATTTGCCGAACGTTCCTTTTCTCCGTCAGGGCCAATCGTGGTAACTCCGTCTCCGGCATATAGATCACCTGGCAAACCATAACCAGAAGTAACCGAAGCGACATTTGGAGAACGTCTTATTTCATCTTTAAAAGTTTCAAGCTTAGTGTCTACATCACCTCTGGTCTGGAAATAAATCACCTGCTCATTATTAAACCCGAGATCGGCATTGTTCAAATATTTTGTTTGCCGGTAAACAATAGTTGTAGACACGATCAGCAAAACGGACAGTGCAAACTGGATAATAACCAAAGCCTGTCTTAACCACGCACCACCACCACTTCCAATAAGCTTCATATTCTTCAAAACTTTTATTGGCTGAAAGCCTGATAACACAAGTGCCGGATAAATACCTGCAAGGATACCAATAACAACTCCTGAAGCCAATATGATCAGGCCAAGCATTGGATTCGTGAAAGGATTAAACACTATTGATTTGCCTGTAAAATGATTCAACAAGGGAACAATCAAAAACGTGGCAATAATTGCAAGCAGCATCGATAAAACAGAAAGTAAAATAGTTTCACCGATAAACTGAATGATAAGTTGCTTTCTTTCCGCACCGATCACTTTTCTGACGCCTATTTCTTTTGCTCTTCTGAATGACCTGGCGGTGGCAAGATTTATAAAATTGAAGCAGGCGATCACTAAAACAAATAAGGCTATAATGGTTAATGCTTTTACATAAGTTTGGTTGCCACGGATGGCATTATCATAAATAAAGTCCGCAGACTGGAGATGAATATCCTTTAATGGCTGAAAAAAAGGAAGAAATGTGGAACCAGCCTGAGTCAATGTCGGGAAGATCTCTTTCTTAATGTGAGCCTGGAACTTATCCTGTAATTGCTGGACATTTGCTCCGGGTTTTAATTTTACATAAGTATAAAACTGGTGCCACGTCCATCTTTCCATTCTTTCTCTTTGAATTCCGGCCGACGGCAGAGACATGAGATAACGAAAGTTCAAATGAAAATGTTCCGGCAATTTTGCAATAACTCCCTTTACGGAAAACGTGTCTTTATCGATATACAGTGTTTTATTGATCGGGTCCTCATTATTAAAATATTTTTTGGCAATGTCTTCAGTAATTACAACAGTTCTTGGTTGAGTGAGTGATGTGGCAGGATCACCATTAACAAACTTTAAAGGAAATACATCAAAGAAGGAAGACTCGACAAACCAACCTTTATCCTCATAATTTCTTTTTTCGCCAACTTCCATTAAAAATTTATCAATAGTCATCAGAATGCGAGCGGTAGTATCAACTTCCGGATATGTTCGCTTAAGAAAACTTGCATAAGCCGGAGGTACGGGAGCGCCATAGGTTATAACATCATTATTTTTACGCTGTTCATATATTCGATAAACATTTTCGCCTCCCGGGATCTTTTTATCATATTGCCATTCATCCCATACAAATAGTCCAATTACCAAACAACCTACAATCCCAATTGTAAGACTGGAAATATTGATGATGGCGAATCCTTTATAGCGAAGTAAATTCCTGATCGCTGTTTTTAAATAGTTTTTAAACATGGCTACGTTTTTTAATTTTTATACTAATCGACTCAACAATATTTCCACCAAATCCATCTAATCCTGTAAATCCTGGTTCATTCTGTTCTTAAAAGTTTTACCGGGCTCGTTCTTACCGCCTGCCAAACTTTAATACCTGATGTAATTCCCGCTATAACAAATAACACAAGCACTGAGTTTATCAAAGTCGAGTTCGCAATGCCTGAGTTTATCCCGAATATTGAATCAAGCAGTAGTTTTGTAAATGCATAACCACCATAACAACCAATTGCTGCTCCAATAAGAAATACCCAGAAATAGCCGCGATTGATCAATACGAGTATATGTCTTGCTCTTGCACCTGCTACTTTCCGAAGCGCTATTTCTTTCATCTTCTTAACTACGGTAAGCGACACGAGTGCAAACAATCCTGTGGCGGTAAGCAGGATCGAAATAAGCGCAAACCAGGAAAAGATTTTTGCGATATTATTAGTGACCTGGAAAGCCTCATGTGTTATGTCGTTTTGATAAAAGCCAGTGAACGGTTTCATAGGAAATATTTTTTTCCATGCATCTCTTGTCTTCGCATACACTAATTCGAGGTCCGGAATTTTTGCCTGCAAAACAAGAAACTGATACCTGTTTTCTTTTCCCAACTTCATGACTGCGGGTTCTTGCGGATCAAATAACTGATCAACCTTGAAATCTTTTAATACGCCAACAATTGAGTAATTCACACTATCAATAAACATTTTTTTACCTATTGCTTCTTTATCCTTCCATCCATAATTGGCTGCAAGATTTTGTGTGATCAGAATCGAATTTGTATAATCTCCCTCCATCTGCGCATCGAACTCACGTCCTTCTGCCATTTTAAGATTCATCGTCTTTATATAATCCCTTCCTACTTCGAGATAATTGGTTTCGGCTTTTTTGCCTTCTGCTTCCGCCACCACTTTACGGTATCCATAACCAATATGGCTTCTTGTTCCGGCAAATGCAGTGACTTGCGGAATCGAGGCAATTTCATTTCTAAAAGCAGGGAATGCAGTCGTATCAGTTATGATAACACCAATGGTGTTTCTGATATTATATCCATAATCATAATTCCTTTGAAATTCGGCGTTGCGTGCAAAACCAATACCTGCAATTACTGTGATGACAGCAATGGATAATTGCAATCCCAGCATAATACGCGAAAACAAACTTGTGCCCCCAAATTTTACCGTGCCCCTGAAAATAGTTGAAGGATTGAACCGGCTAATATAAAATGCAGGGTATGCACCTGCGAGCAACGTAGTTAATAACACTGCACCACCAATAAACAACAAGAGAATAGCATCTCTAAAATAATCCGCAGTGATCTTAACTGCCGTGAACATCTGGTTGAATGTGGGAAGCCAAAAACGATTTAGAACAACTGACAGCAAAACGGCAAGACAAACTATAAAACAGCATTCCAGTAATAATTGAGTAACCAGTTGCCGGTGTGAGCTTCCCATTACCTTTCTCATCCCTATTTCCTTTAATCTCCTGTTTGCATGAGCAACAGTAGTATTGGAAAAATTCAAACAGGCAGAAAGGAAAATTAAAAGAGCCAAAGCAATAGGGCCAAAGGCGGCAGAATTCTCGGGGCGTTCATAAAGTCCGTTATTGTCGATATCACTCATGATTGCATTTTCCCGCAATGAAATAAGTTTGAAGCTGGAAGCTTTCCAGTCCATTCTTGCTTTATTCTGTATGGGTAAATATCTAGCAAGTGATTGTGTGATCAATGGAACATCTGCTTTATTTGGAATTCTGAAGAATGCTGCATCAAGCATCCAGGCCCAATCATCTGCGGCGATCTTTGAACCATCACCTTTTAAATAATTTTCAAAATTGGTAATGAAGTCAAAGCGCATTGAAGAATTAGGCGGAACATCTTTTAGCACGCCTGTCACGGTTAGGGGCATTGCATAATCCTCACCGGGATAAAAGATCAATGACTTGCCAATCGCACCTTGTTTACCAAAATATTTCTTTGCTGTTGATTCAGTGATCAGCACAGAATTCTTATCAATTATGTTGTTAGAGCCTGCAACAGCGGGGAAATTGAACATATCAAAAAATGCAGGGTCAGTAAAATGCACTTGTTGGGCAAAGGGTTCATTCTTATCATACTTTACATTTAAACCGCGGCTATCATATCGCACCGCTTCAGCGATACCTGCAAACTCAGCCTGGGCCTGCTTTACAGCAGCCATTGGAAAAATTGCCTTCACCCCATTTGCACCTGATTGAAAAGTCAAAGCTCTGTAAACATTATCCTGGTCTTTATGAAAATTATCAAAGCTGAAACTGAAGCGATAGGTTTGAAATCCCCAAACAATGGCAGCAAGACCGACACCCAAACCAAAAATGTTGAGTAATGTGTAGCCTTTGTAACGCCACATATTGCGCAAAACGATCTTATAAACGTTTTTAAACATAAAATAAGTTTTAGGTGGTTAGGTTTATGTTATCATCTTTTGTAATTCTATTTACCGTCCCTTGTGTCACTCACTTGTACTACAGTAATTCTACTCGTCATGATTTCCTCATAATCTTTTTAAAATCCCGCACATCCTGGTTCATTCTGTTCTCAAACTCTTCACCGGATTCGCAATCGCTGCTTTTATCGCCTGGAAGGTGATCGTTAATAATGCTATCAGCAACGCAGCACAAGCTGCCGCTATAAACACCCACCAACTAATGGGAATTCTATAGGCAAAATCCTGGAGCCAGCGGTTCACACCGAACCAGGCAATGGGCCATGCTATCAGATTTGAAATAAAGACCAGCCGGATAAAATCTTTTGACAACATAGCCGTGATATTCTGCACAGAGGCACCCAACACTTTGCGAATACCGATCTCCTTCACTCTTCTTTCCGCAGAATAGGATGCGAGGCCAAAAAGTCCAAGACAGGAGATAAGAATCGCCAGGCCGGCCAATATCCCAACTACTTTACTCACGGCACGGTCTGCGGTGTACATTTCAGCAAAATGTTCATCGAGGAAACGATATTCGAAAGGCTGATCAGGATTTATTTTTTTCCAGACAGCCGAAGCATGCTCAATAGCGTCTTTTGCTTTTGCGCCATTGATGCGCACAGATACTTCGCTATAACCCCAATCCTTTTGACAAAAGATACTGAGGGTTTCTATTTTATGATGAAGCGAATTAAAATTAAAATCTTTTGATACGCCGGCAATAAACCCTGCAGAATCCATTCCGCCAAAACCATAATGTTTCCCGATCAGCGTTTCATAAGAAGCTTTTGGGTGATCTTTCAACAACTCTTTTGCCATTGTTTCATTGACGATATAGGCCTTTGCATTATCGTTGACATCATTTCTAAAATTTCTACCGGCAATAATGGGTATTTTGTAAAGCGTCAGGTAGTCTGGATCAACTACCACTTGGGAGGATGTCAATTCCCGGGCCGGCCCCTCGCCGTGGAATATCATTCCGGATTGATGAAGGTTATTTCCAAGCGTTTGCTGAGACGCAGTGACACTGCTTACCGCTGTGTTCGTTAACAGTTCCTGTTTGAGTGCAGCATATTTCCCCGACGTGACCCTGTTCAAAGGAACGATCATTACCTGGTCGCGATTGAAACCGGGGTCCTTTGTTTGCATATAACGTAATTGTTGTACGGCAAACACAGTCCCGATAATCAATAATACTGCTCCTGTAAACTGTCCAACCACCAGTATATTTCTGAATGTGCTTTTACTTCTTCCTGTCAGAATGGAACCTTTTAATACACGGATGGGTTTAAAGGAAGAAAGATAACCGGCAGGATATAAACCGGCAAATATGCCAACGATAACAGTTGTCCCAAGGAGCAGCAACATCAGCGACAGATCCGTAAGCGGCAATTTCAACTGGCGCTGGCTAAGGTTAGTGATCGCCGGTAGTGATAATTTAACGATTAAGACAGCAATAACGAAAGCGATCAGTGAAAGCAACACAGATTCACCTAAAAATTGCCCGGCCAGTTGCAAACGCTCCGCACCAATTGTTTTTCTTATTCCTACTTCTTTTGACCGTTCCGCAGACCTGGCTGTAGAAAGATTCATGAAATTGATACAGGCGATTACCAGGATAATGATTGCGATGACAGAAAAAATATAAGTGTAACGTTTGTCAAATTTCTTGTAGTTCACATAATCATGTGTGATATCAGCAGAACTGTCGTGTACCATGCTCAATGGCTGGAGGAACAAAGTATAAAATTTCCAGCCTTCACTCTCTGCCATGTATTTTTTCAGGTAGGCCGGAAATTTTTTCTCCAGAGCAGCAATGTTCGTTCCTTTTTCGAGCTCGAGATAAGTGACCAGCCAGTTGCCGCCCCAGTTTTCCATATTTCGCGGTCCGGCAATAGTACTAAACGAAGCCAGCCCATCAAACTGAAGGTGTGAATTTTCCGGTGCATCTTTCATGATACCGGTAACCGTGTACCTGATCGTATCACCAACATATTTGGTTACCGTTTTACCAATGGGATCTTCGTTTCCGAAGAGTTTTTTTGCACTTGTTTCTGTTAAGGCAATACTATTGGGTTTTTCGAGTATGGTTTTCCTGTCGCCTGTTGCCAATTCGTAATCGAATAGCTGTAAAAAGGTGGAATCAACATACAATATTGTCGGGAAATAAATTTTATTATCCTTATAAGTAAGATCCATTTTATTAGACTGTCTTACCCTGGTGAAATTCTTTATTTCCGGAAAGTCAGCTGTCAATGTCGGACCCATAGGGTACATGGACAGGGCAACGTTTTGAGGCTGCACCATTCCTTCGAACTTCTGTATTTCATCAAGCCGGTAAATATTTTTGGCATGCATGGCATCAAAGCTTTTTTCATAGAATACAAAAAGCATGATCACAATACAAGCAGCCATGCCGACAGAAAGACCGATGACATTTATAGCAGAATAGATTTTATTCTTCCATAAATTTCTCCAGGCCGTTTTGAAATAATTTTTGAACATAATGTTTGCTTTACTCAGTCCGTAATGATTTTACCGGGTTCATCAGTGCTGATCTTACCGAATGAAAGCCTACCGTCGCCAATGCAATTAATATGGTGGCAATGGACGCTGCAATAAATATCCAGCCCTGTACAGGAATCCTAAAAGCAAAATCCTGCAGCCATTGATTTCCTGCATACCATGCCAATGGAACAGCGATGAGTATGGCAATCCCGATCATCACCAGGAAATTTTTTGCTACCAGCATAGTAATGTTTGTAATATTTGCGCCAAGTACCCTGCGTATTCCAATTTCCTTTGTTCGCTGCACAGTGGCAAAAGCAGCCAATCCAAACAAACCTAAACATGCCAGCAAGATGGCAAGCGTTGCAGCAACAGTAAACAATGCTGATGACCGTTGTTCACCAACATATAGCTTGTTATAATCTTCATCCAAAAAATGATAAGTAAATGGTCTGTCAGGCATGCGCTGCTTCCACAACATTTCAAGACGTCCTAATGTACCCTGTATATCTTTTCCATTGATACGGGCCATAAAGGAACGGGAATAGTCACGGCCAAGAAAAATTAGCAGTGGACCAATTGGCTCACGAAGACTGTTGAAATTAAAATCCTTTACCACTCCTACCACTGGTCCTGCATACCCTTTTTCAATTGTTTTACCAATTGCCTGTTCGGGAGTCCACCCGATCATTCTTGTTAATGACTCGTTGATGATATATGGTTGCTGAAAATTAGCGTAGTTGTTTGCAGTATCCATCATTGCAAAATCAGATTGCCGGAAGTCGCGACCTGCAAGCAATTGCATTTTGAGTGTCTTTGTAAAATCAAGGTCTACAGGCATTGCATTTAACGAAATTTCTTTTTTGCCTTTTTCATCAGTTACAGTTATACCATCTCCCCATTCTACAAACTCGGGAGTTTCGTAGGCCGCCGTTACCCCCTCTACACCGGCTACTTGTCCTATTGCATCCTTTATATTTTCGAAATCTTTCAGCATTTTTCCACCTATCGGCAATACAGCAATATGATCCTTATCATAACCCAGGTTCTTTGTTTGCATAAAATTCATTTGCTGCAATATGATAGCAGTATAAATGATGAGGAATACAGAAATGCTGAATTGAATTACAATTAAAGATTTTCTTAGTGTACCCCCACCACCGCTAATACGAAATCCCTTTTTTAATACACTCAAAACTTTAGTACCAGATAATATCATCGCAGGATAAAAGCCGGCAAGAAAACTTACTAATACACCAAATACGGCAAGTGAAACAATGGGTACCGGCTGTAGCAATACTTCAGAAGTAAATTCTTTGCCGGTGATATTGTTAAAATACGGGATTAAAAATATACCCAATCCCAATGCAAGTGCTGCGGAGAGGAACGTAATAACTGTGGATTCACCAATGAACTGAAAAAATACCTGCTTTTTTGATGCCCCCAAGACCTTTCGCATCCCGATTTCATTCCCTCTGCCTGTCGATTGTGCAGTGGCCAGATTGGTATAATTAGCAGAAGCAATAATCAATATAAGCAAAGCAATAATGCCAAACATATATATGTATGTCATGTTGCCATTTGGCTCAAAACCGGCCAGTGACGATCTTAAATGCACAGTTTTTAATGGCTCGAGATGATAAGTGAGATAATCATTCCCTTCAAGCCTTGCTTCGGTTCTTACTTCTTTTGTTTTCATATACGCCGCAATCTGCTGCTGCAGTTGAGGAATATCTTTTTTATCTCTTACCAGCAGGTAAGTGATCCAGTTTGCTTCCCACCACTTTTCAGCCTTTACATAATTGCCTAAATTGAAAAAATGCGTAACAAAATCAAACTTTATCTGTGAATGCTGTGGAGCATCTTCGCAAATAGCAGATATAGTAAACTCTTTTCCAAAAGCATTTATCGTTTTATTGATCGCACCCCGATAGTTATCGGGGTCGTTACCAAAATACTTTGTTGCCATTGACCTTGTTAACACTATCTTATTTGGTGCATCAAGAGCAGTAGCAGCATTTCCTTCAACCAGGCTAAAAGAAAATATTTTAAAAAGAGGTTCATCCGCAAAAAGGATCCGTTGCTCATCAAATACTTTTTCGCCATACTTAATGATACCCTGGCTAATAAATCCTCTTACGTATTCCTCAACAGACGGGAACACTCGTTTGAACTGAGGGCCGACCTTCGTACCGGTTGTCGAGGTTGTATTCACCGTTCCGGCGTTATTGTATTCCATTGTTACCCGAACAATTCTTTCTGCATTCGTGTTAAACTTATCATAGCTCAGCTCATGGCTAATAAAAACACCAATCAGCAGGCAGGCAGCAAGTCCTGCTGTCAAACCAACAATGTTAATACCTGAGTAAAGTTTGTTTTTACCGAGGTTACGAAACGCCGTTTTTAGATAATTTCTGAACATAATAATTGTTTTATTCCGTTCGTAGACTCTTTACAGGGTTCGCAAGAGCCGCTTTTATCGCCTGGAAACTTACCGTTATCACCGCAATAACAACAGCAAGTAGCCCGGCAAGCCCGAATACCCACCATTGAATATCAATTCTGTAAGCAAAATCGTTTAACCAGCTAGTCATGAGCCACCAGGCAACTGGCGATGCAATTACAATTGATATCAAAACCAGTTTTACAAAATCTTTTGAAAGCAATGCAGCGATACCCGAAACCGAGGCCCCAAGTACCTTTCGTACTCCTATTTCCTTGGTTCGTTGCGATACAGCCACTATCGCTAAACCAAGCAGTCCCAAACAGGAAATAAAAATGACCAGGATGGAAAAGGTAGCAGATAAACTGCTTAATTGCTGCTCAGTCTTATATTGCTTATTGTAATCTTCATCAACAAATGAATAATCAAATGGATGACCCGGTAATGTTTTGTTCCATTCTGTTTCCAAAGATTGTATTACTGCTTTTACATTTTCAGCTGGTATACGCACAGAAAGATTGCCATACCAAAACCAATTTGGTAAAATGTGCATCACCATTGGCTGCACTTTTTGCTGAAGGGAATTAAAATTGAAATCCTTGACTACTCCAATGATTTTTCCTTCTTTTCCTCCACCCCAGTTAAAGCCTTTTCCAATCGCATTCTGTGGTTCGCCCCATCCCAATTCTTTTACAGCTGCCTCATTCAAAATAAAAGCTGAAGAATCGGCCCCATACTCTTTTGAAAACTCTCTGCCTGCCACCATATTTAACTTGTAGGTATTTATAAAGTCATAATCAACGACCAGTGTGGCCATCGTTTGAGTATGCTCTCTTGGTACACCTTCGGGTAATACTGTAATATTTGACAACCGTCCGCCTGGCACGGATGAAGAGGAGGTGGTTCCGCTAATGCCCCGTATACTTAGAAAATTATTTTTAAGCAATTCTTTGGCGGTACGTTCTGATTGATTGCGTAATGGGATATTCAGTACCTGGTCTTTACTAAACCCAAGGTCCTGTGTTTGCATATATTTTAATTGCTGGAATGCAATAATGGTGGTGACGATTAATGCCACGGTTATTGAAAATTGAAAAACCACAAGGGCTTGTCTCAATGAAAAAGAAGATGCAGGTTTCAAGAAAGCTTTTCGTATCGTTATCAATGGTTTGATGCGTGACAGGTAGAAAGATGGAAAAAAACCAGCTGCAATACCCAGCAAAACGGAAAACAATACTAAACCCAGGGCAAATTGAACAGAAACCTGTGTCGCTATGCTGACTTGCGTGTCCGCTAATTTGTTGAACACTGGCAACAGGGATATGGCCAACACAATTGCCAACCCTATTGAAACAAATGAAATGACAATAGCTTCTGTTAGAAGCTGCATCATTAATTGTAAAACGGTGGCACCGCTTACTTTTTTTATACCTATCTCTTTTGATCTTTTAAATGAAGTGGCCGTAGTGAGATTGACATAATTGATACAGGCGACAAGCAGCAGGAAAAATGCAATAAACCCTAGTATCCGCAATGATTGAATATTCCCGTTCGGATTTAATTCCCCTCTCAGGTCAGAATGGAGGTGGATGCTCCTTAGTGGTTGCAAATAATGCGTGCCTTTCAATCCAAGTTCTTTATTCTGTTTGCCATTGTATTTATCGATGATACCGGCAATTTTGGTATCAAGGGCAGCCGCATCTTTTGGATCTTTTAAAAGAATATACGTATAATAACTATCATTCCACCAGCCTGACAGGCCATTGGGGCCGATTTGTCTTTCTAATAATTTCATCGGGACAATAATGTCAAAAGAAAAATGATTATTCGTTGGCAGGTTTTGGGCCACACCGCTTATTTTAAGAGGCGTCGTGTCGTTCATCGTTATCACCTCCCCGATCGGATCCTTGCTCCCGAATAATTTTTTAGCGATGCTTTCAGTGATCACGGCCGAGTTAATATCGCTGAGCGCTGTATGCGGATCGCCTTTTATGAGCGGGTATCCAAACACCTCAAAAAATGTAGTATCGGCATAAAAAAATCTGTCTGTAAAAAAATTCTGTTGACCGTATCCAATCAACGGATTACCGTTGGTAAAACGAACTGCATTTTCAATCTCAGGAAAATCTTTCACTAATGCCGGCATCAGGGGCGGTGCGGTTACGGCAAATTCCTTCACCGGTTGTTTTTCGATCTCAAGTTTTAGCGCTACTCTGAATACCCTGTCGGCATTGGCGCCGGACCTGTCATAGCTTAGTTCATAGCTAATCCAGAAATATATGATAAGACAGGCCGACAGACTTATTGTTAGTGCGCAAAGATTCAGCGCCGTGAAAGTTTTATTCCTCCACAAATTGCGCCACGCTATTTTGAAATAGTTTTTGATCATGACGTTTGTTTTAATAATTATTAATTAATAATTATTAATTATTGAATTATTCAGTCCTCAAAGATTCTACCGGGTTTGCCACTCCGGCTTTTACTGCCTGGAACCCGATCGTTAGAAACGCAACAATGATCGCCACTGCTCCTGCCGCAATGAATACCCACCAGCCAATCGAGATGCGATATGCAAAATCCTGCAACCATTTATTCATAAAATACCAGGCAAACGGAGCTGCAATAATCATAGCAACTACAACCAGCTTTAAAAAATCTTTTGATAGTAATGTTACAATTCCAGGTAACGATGCGCCCAGCACTTTCCGAATACCAATTTCTTTTGTACGATTGATTGCAGCTAGCGCAGCCAACCCGAACAAACCAAGGCAGGCAAGAAAAACAGATATACCACCGGCCCATCCGATGATATTGCTCCATTTTCTTTCTG
>JAICGN010000125.1 GCA_025923075.1 Chitinophagaceae bacterium | reverse complement strand
GCAAAAGAACTTTGTGATAAGGGATTAAAAACTTTGGTGCTTGAACGTGGCCGTAACGTTGAGCACGGGAAAGACTACCCGACTGCATCGAAAGCTCCATGGGAATTCGAGCACCGCGGCACTGCATCCATTGAACAGCGTAAAAATTTGCAGGGAGCAAGAAACCTTCGTGAAGAAACATTACACTGGGCATTGAAAGATGATGAACAGCCTTTCATTCAGGAAAAACCATTTCGCTGGGTTCGCGGTTATCATGTTGGCGGTAAATCATTGCTTTGGGCAAGACAAACGCAGCGTTGGAGCGACTATGATTTTGAAGGACCCACAAGAGATGGCTTTGCCGTTGACTGGCCGATCAGGTATAAAGACATAGAAGAGTGGTATGCCTATGTTGAAAAATTTGCAGGCATTGCGGGTAATAAAGATGGGTTGCCTGAATTGCCGGATAGCGAAGTGATGCCGGGCTTTGAAATGAGTTGTATTGAACATTATTTCAAAGAAACTTTAAAAAAGAACTTCCCTGAGCGTCATCTTATACAGGCAAGATGTGCCCATATCACTGATCCGCAAGCAATACATGTAGAACAGGGCAGAAGTAGATGCCAGAATCAGACGATGTGCAACAGGGGATGTATTTACGGCGCATATTTTAGTAGCAACGCCTCTACAATTCCATGGGCGTTAAAGACAGGCAATCTTACCATGAGGCCGCACGCGGTCGTTCATTCAATTAGCTATGATGAGAAAAAGGGGAAAGCAACCGGGGTAAAAATTATTGATGCAAATACAAAAGAGATGATCGAGTTTTATGCAAATGTCATTTTTGTAAATGCTTCAGCACTGAACAGTAACGCAATTTTGCTGAACTCAACTTCGGATAGGTTTCCAAATGGTTTAGCTAATGACAGCGGGTTGCTTGGTAAATATGTTTCCTGGCATAATTATCGTGGAAAAGCAAATGCATCTTACGAAGGGCTTAAAGACAAGAGGACAGATGGCCGCAGTCCAAGCTATAGCTATTTGCCGCGATTCAGGAATGTATTCAAACAGGAAATGGATTTTCTAAGAGGTTATGCAGCAGGAATTGCCGGCGGCCGGGGAACATTTTCAAATACGGAAATGATAGGTGACCAGTTAAGAGAAAATTTATTAAAGCCGCAATTGGGAGATTGGTATGTCGCCAGCTGGATGATGGGTGAATGTGTGCCGCTGGAAAAAAATCATGTGCGGTTATCGAAAGATCTAAAAGACAAATATGGCATTCCTCAATTAATTGTTTCCTGCGAATGGGATCAAAATGATGATAAGATGGTGGCTGATTATATGGAGCAAATGAAACTGATGTTTGAAAAAGCGGGTTTCACTGATATAAAAGCAGAGGATACGCAATCACCCCCCGGTGCGGATATACACGAAATGGGCGGTGTACGAATGGGATATGATCCAAAAACTTCTTTGTTGAATAAATGGAACCAGCTTCATCATTGTAAAAACGTTTTTGTTACCGATGGCGCTTGTATGACATCGACAGGCACGCAAAACCCGACGTTGACGTTTATGGCCATCACGGCAAGAGCGGCTAATTATGCAGTGGAAGAATTGAAGAAAGGAAACCTTTGAACCCCTGTCTCCGCCTGAGGCGGAGAACTTAGATGGATTCAGCTTTTAGTCGGCAATTAAAATAAAATTTAAAAACAAGAAATTAGAAATGAGAAAAAGTATACTATTTCAGATAATCATTGCTCTTCTAGTTTTTACTGAAGCAGCGATCGCACAAGAGCCATTGTACACAGCGCCATTCGGCGTGCAGACTTATAGTTTTCGCAGGAGTATCGGGAAAGATCCGGCTAAAGTGCTCGATACAATAAAAATGATGGGTATTACTGAAATAGAAGGAGGAGGCGGGGGCGGTATATCATTACAGGAATTCAAAAAACTTTGTGATGACAGGGGGATCAGCATTCCATCTACGGGTGCGGGTTATGATCAATTGGTAAATAAAACAGATTCTGTAGTCTATCGGGCGAAGACATTAGGTGCTAAATATGTAATGTGTGCATGGATACCCCATACGACTGGCAGTTTCAATTTTGAAAATGCAAAAAAAGCAGTGGAAGATTTTAACAAGGCAGGAAAAATTTTAAAAGAGAATGGGCTGACATTCTGTTATCATCCGCATGGCTATGAATTCTGGAAACATGAAGATGGAACGTTGCTCGATTATATAATTAAGAATACCAACCCGGAATATGTGTCGTTCGAAATGGATATTATGTGGATCCACTTTGGCGGTGGTGATCCTGCAGCCCTGCTTAAGAAATATGGCAACCGTTGGAAACTGATGCATGTTAAAGACCTGAAGAAAGGAACTAAAAAAGATCTGACCGGTCTTACGTCTCCTGAAAATGATGTGGCTGTGGGAACGGGAGAGTTAGATATGCCTGCTATTATGCGGGAAGCAAAAAAAGTTGGTATCAAACATTACTTTATAGAAGACGAGAGCAGCAATATCATTACTCAAATTCCTCAGACTATCGCTTACCTGAAAAGTCTAAAGGAGTAACGGATAAAGAGCAATAACTGATCATTTTTCGTCGGCACCCAGGTTTCTGAGTAAATCTGTATATTCAATTTGAAATACTGATAAGACAAACAATTATACAATGCGTTATCTATTTATAGCGATCCCCTTTTTCGTTGGCGTTAATCTAAACGCTCAAGTCACAAAGCAACCAGTATTAGTTACCGACATGCTGAAAATAAAAACAATAAGCGCTGTAACGCTTACTGAAGATGGAAGTTCAGCTGCTTTTGTAGTGACTTCAATTGAACCAGAATCTGACAGTGCTAAATGGGAATATAAATATACAAACCAATTATGGGTGATTTCCATCCAGCCCGGCGCGACGCCACGTCAACTTACGTTTAGTAAAGAGGGAGCTCGACAACCTGCGTGGAGTCCTGATGGGAAACAATTAGCATTTGTAAGAACTGTTGATGGCCGACCACAAATTTTTGTTTTATCATTTACTGGTGGTGAGCCAATGCAATTGACAAGATTTAAATATGGCGCTGCCGCGCCCCGATGGAGCCCGGATGGTAAGCGAATTGCATTTGCAGCAGCAGTAAGACCAAAAGATTTGATGACTGACTCTTTACTTAATCCCGGAAAAAAAGTCCCGTCGTGGCCAATGGAAAAACCGGGCTATGCCAAGAACGAGCAAATGAATCCTTCATCTGCAAAGCCAAATCCGGATGGAACGATGAATGAAGTGAGAGCTTATCTTGATATGAATGCAACCGACAGGAAGGCGACCGTATTGAATAAATTAAATTTTCAAAGCGAGACCGATATTTCAGCAGAAATGAATTTTAATCAGTTCTTTGTCGTAAATGTTCAGCCAAATGCAGCACCGGTTCCAGTTACCCGTGGATTCTATCGCTTTAATAATTTGGAGTTTACACCTGATGGGAAACAATTCATCATGACTGCTGATATAGATTCTACAGAACATCCCGATCGTTCGCAGGAATCTGAAATTTTTATGTCAAATACCGACGGCAGTAATCTTAAGATGCTTCTTGGTAAAAAGGGCATGGCTTATAACAACGCGTTGCTATCGAATGATGGCAAATGGATCGCATTTCAATACAGCAAAACAAATTACGTATCTGTCCCAATGCTTGCTTTGATGCCGGTTAGTGGTTCAGAAAAAGACATCATCAATATTCCTTTTGACAGAAACATTGGCAATGCCGTTTGGAGTAAGGATGACCAGTCTATTTATTTTACTGCGCAAAGTAATGGAGGTACGCCGGTATACCGGCTTGATATTAAAACCAAACAGATCCGGCAGCTTACAGATTTTAATTCAGGTATATTAAGTTTTGATTTTGCAAATGATAAATTTGTTTACGTCAAAACAGAGGTTGCTAATCCCAATGAATTATATATTGCCGATGCAAACATGACAAACGCGAAACGCCTGACTGATTTCAATGAAAACTGGGTGCGGAAAAAACAAATTTCAATGCCCGAGAAAAAAACTTTCACAAACAGCATCGGCCAGACCGTTGAATACTGGGTGATGAAGCCAATTGGTTTTCAAGCCGGAAAGAAATATCCTATGCTCCTGGAAATTCATGGCGGCCCTTCGGCTATGTGGGGACCGGGTGAATTAAGTATGTGGCACGAATATCAATATTTCTGCAGCAAAGGTTATGGTGTTGTGTATTGTAATCCGCGCGGCAGTGGTGGATATGGAGAGAAATTTTTAAGGGGAAATATAAAAGACTGGGGAGCGGGTCCCTCCAGCGATGTATTGACTGCTTTGGATAACGCTGTTGCTGAAGGTTGGGCAGATACATCAAAACTTTTAGTGACGGGGGGCTCTTATGCGGGTTATCTTGTTGCCTGGATCATTGGGCATGATAAACGTTTTAAAGCTGCTTGTTCTCAACGAGGCGTATATGATCTGTCAACTTTTTTTGGTGAAGGCAATGCATGGCGGTTGGTACCGAACTATTTTGGAGGTTATCCATGGGAACCTGAGGCAAAAGCAGTATTGCAAAGAGAATCGCCGCTCACATACGTTCAAAATATTACAACGCCATATATCATATTTCATGGTGATAACGACAGGAGAACTGGCTTTGTAGAAGGAGAAATGTTGTATCGCAGTTTAAAAGTATTGGGTCGTCCTGTCGAGTATGTTCGTCATCCTAACGCAACACATGAAATAACCCGCAGCGGCAACAATCGGCAGCGAATAGACCAAATGTTGCGGACATGGGAGTTTTTTGAGCGATGGATACATTCACCGTATTAACTCCTATGTTTTCGGGGGCATTTTTTCAAGTAGGGCTAAAGAGAAAAGAGGTCCAGAGACCCATCCAGCCGCAGTTTATATAGCTCCAATGTCTTTTTATCTTTTTTAGCAATAATCCTTTGCAGGTCGGGAATATAATTAATGATATTAAAAGCGGTAAGGGAAAAAGCTCTTTTCTTGAATTCTTCAAGATCTAAATCATAGCCTTCTAAAAATTTTTGTTTTGCATCGATTGACAAATCATGCAATGCAATAGAAAGATCCCAATAAGGTGCGCAATTCGAAGAGCAATTTTCCCAATCGATCAACGCTTTTATCTTTCCTGCATCATCTACTATTACATTTTTTAGTCGCAGATCACAATGATTAAGAGAGGGCGCGATCTTCCATTTTTTTATTCGTTCAAATTCTATCGCAAGATTTTTTGTTTTCTTTTTACTAAGGATATCGTGATCCTGGAGAAACTTCAATCCCTCAGCAAACATTAGCTCTTTTTCCAGGTATTCAATCCATGTTTTTTTTCTGGATAATTTGTTTTTTGACCAATTGAACACGGAGCCAAAGCCGTCGGTTGGTATAGAATGAATGATACTTGCATATTTACCAAGCTTATGCAAGATCTCCAGCCGCTCGGGGTGATGAATTGCTTCAGTCCCTTCTACTTTTTGCTGCAACATATAGGGCAGTGATATGAGATCATCTCCCACTTCTAAAATTTCAGGCACAGGAACACCCGCCTCTAATGCTTTTTGAATTGCCCATTGCTCTTTTTGAAAATCCTTATGCTTTGCTCTGGCATTAGCGATCTTTACAATAAAGGTGCCTTCTTTGGTTGCCGCTGTAAATACAAAATTAGTTTTACCTGCAGCGTTAAATTCCAAAGTTTTTATCGACTTTCCAAAGTGATGCTCTACCACTTTTTTAGCCATTTGTTTTTTCGTTCTTATTTGCGAGGCCGTGTATTGAGGCATAAATTAAGTTAACCAATTACATTGCGCTGCATAGCAGCTAATTCAAAAAGCAATTCGCCGAACTCGGAAGAATTTTTTACTTTGACCGGGGGCAAAATACCTTCATAAGAAAGGAGTGGATTGCCGACATGAATTGCCAACCCTACCGAACGCAAAAAGTTATCCATCTCTGAATCGCCTGCGCCTATTGAATGCTTTAGCTCAAATTGCAGATGATTGGCTATTTGCTGAGCTCCAAAATCTTTATCCACTCCTTTATGCGTAAAAAAATTATTTCTTTTTGTATGTTGATAGGCCATCAACCGGTCCTGTGGCACATCGATCAATAAAAAGATCATGCAAATTGCCTGGTTACGCAGGTCAGCTTGCAGATTTTCTAATGACGACGAATATACCTTCGATGCGCTTCGATATTTACTTTGAACTGCATGAATCTTATCAGAAACGGGTGTCCAGATAATTTCTCCCTGTTGCCAATCCCTTGGGTAGTAAAAGACAAGCAAATCAAGGTCATTGTTCTTGATAAAGCTTTCAATGATCTGCAAAACGCCGGCTATTTCATTTGCATCAAGGGGAAAAGCATCTATTTCATTGTAGAGAAAATTGCCCTCCTCATTCTGCATAATATAACCAAGCTGACTTCCATTCATCAGAACGGTTGGTATAGGAGCATTGGATATTTTATACCATTCCTTTCCAAATGTACGGATCACTGACAAGGGAAAACGAAGTGTATTCAAAATGATAGGTCTGCCAAGCTCATAGATTTTATCCAATCCCAGCTGAACGGATTGCGGAATGCTGTAACGTCCTTCTGATTCATGGATTGCGGTACCATCCAGATCGGTAATCAGGCCGCCACATTCTTCAAACTTAGAATGATTAAAAAAATGCTGTAATTGTGCAGACTGCCCGGCTTGTAAGGCCATAGATTTCTCAGGTTTTTTGACTCTACTGCAAAACCCTTTCCAAAAAGGCAATTATGAAAGGATTCAGTATATTCATTCTGGCATCATTTTTAATCTTAAATAGGTAAATTAAAATATTTATGGCAACAATTACCAAAGAGTCTATCAAGATCGAAGGTGAAAAAGTGCTGAACAAAGTGAAGGAATTAGTAAAAGAAGGGAATGTCAGGAAGATAAGCATTCACGAAAAAGATGGCAGAGAATTGATGAGTTTTCCTTTAAGTCTTGGCGTAGTAGGAGCCGTCTTTGCACCGGTGCTTGCAGCAGTTGGCGCCCTGGCGGCATTAATTGGTGAATGCAGCATCACCGTTGAAAGAGAAGAAAAATCCTGAACGGTTTTTAGATTCATGTTCTGCCTGTCTTGTTACGGGCTTTTTGTGTTTAATCTTGCTGTGCTTTTACTGAAATAGAAATTGTAGATTTATATTTCAGATTGTTTTTATTTCGTCTCTACAACTTTTATAAAATGCGCATTAGGAAAAACGCTTTTACCACTGGCTTAGTTTTTCTTTTTTTAACCCTTCAGTTAATTGCTCAACCTGTTTCGCTTCCGAGAAGCACTCCGGAGGCAGAAGGCGTATCATCAAAAGGCATCATAGATTTCCTTGATGCAGTTTCCAGCACAAAACATGAAATGCACAGTATCATGATCCTTCGGCATGGCAAGGTGATCGCAGAGGGCTGGTGGAGTCCTTATCGCCCGGAATTGAAACATACGTTGTACTCCCTTAGTAAGAGTTTTACCTCTACGGCAGTTGGTCTTGCCGTTGCGGAAAAAAGGATTACGCTAAATGATAAAGTCATTTCCTTTTTCCCTGATAAACTGCCCGCGCCTATTACTCCGTTTTTATCTGATTTAAAGATCAAAGATTTGATTTCGATGACGGCAGGACAGTCACCGGATCCTACCGGACCGGTTATAGTGACGAATGATTGGGTACGGTCTTTTCTTGCCACACCTGTCCTTAATAAGCCCGGTGCCGTGTTTTTGTATAACTCTGTTGCCACCTATATGCTTTCTGCAATTGTGCAAAAAGTAACAGGACAAAAAATTATTGATTACCTCACGCCTCGGTTGTTTAAGCCATTAGGTATTCAGGGAATGGATTGGGAAACGGACCCTTCAGGTATAAATGTCGGTGGCTGGGGTTTAAGAATAAAAACTGAAGATATCGCCCGCTTTGCACAACTATACCTCCAGAAAGGAAAATGGAACGATCAACAAATTTTACCACAAGAGTGGGTTGAAGAAGCCACAACTTTTAAAATTGATAATGCTCCCCGTATTGCGCAATCAACGAAAGACTCCAGCGATTGGATGCAGGGATATTGTTATCAATTCTGGCGCAGCAGGCATAATTCATATCGGGGTGATGGTGCATTCGGACAGTTTGCATTGATTTTACCTGAACAGGATGCGGTAATTGTCATCACGTCCGAGACACCCGATATGCAAGGTGAATTGAATCTTGTATGGCAGTATTTATTGCCGGCGATGGAAGTTGATCAATCAACGTTGAATACCAACGATGCGGCTATTCTAAAAAAGCGATTAACACTATTGAAACTTCCCTTACCGGCAAAACCCGATAGTGTTTTTAAAGTGCCTTCTGTTTCCGGCAAAAGTTTTAAGATTGAACCTAATGAAAAAAATATTGAAAGGATTTCTTTCGGTGCAACGGGCGATGTCATCAAACTTACGCTGAAAACAAATAGCAACTCTTATATACTGAATTTTGGAAATGGCAGGTGGGTGCAAGGGAAAACCACCCTGTTAGGACCTTCGCTAGTGGCGGCGGCAAAAGGACATTTTGAAGGATTACCACCATCACAGATCACAGGGACCTACCGGTGGAAAGGACCTAAAACTCTGGAAATGCACTTAAGATATATCGACAGTCCGCATACACAGATCATGACTTTTTATTTTGATCAAAATAAACTATCGGTTGATATGCTTGATAGCTTTAGAGCGCCTGATACAAAAATTACATTGAAAGGCGAACCAGGCAAATAATATCGCAAATAGATTTATTATTGGTAAACCAAGATTACTTCGCCATTTCAACTTCCGAAAAAAAATTTTTCAAGCAGAAAATGAGCCGTAATATAAGCGACATAAAGGTTTTGGTAACCCGCAATATTCCTGTTGCCGGAGTTGAAATGTTGCGGAAAGAGGGATTTTCAGTAACGGCATGGCCACTCGACAGACCGATGACGGACCAGGAACTCATTGCAGAGGGTAAAAAACATAATGTTATCCTTTGTGTAAGCGCCGATAATATCGGAACTGATTTTATAAAAACCTGTTCACATGTTGAAATGATCTCGCAGTTTGCTGTTGGCTATTTTTTTTTTTTTTTTCCACTTGCCACGGAATTTGGAATACCCATTGGCTATGCTCCCGGTGCAATGAATGAAGCAACAGCGGACATTGCTTTTGGATTAATGATTGCTGTAGGAAGAAAATTCTTTTACATGCACAAAGGGATTTTAAAAGGGGAGTGGACGTATTTCAAGCCAAATGCAAATCTTGGTTTTGAGTTCAATCATAAGACACTTGGTATTTTCGGACTGGGCCGGATCGGCCTGGCAATGGCGAGACGTTGTACAGGGGCCTACAACATGAATGTAATTTATTGTAACAGAAAGACAAATCCTGAAGCGGAAAGACTTTATGATGCAAAGCAGGTGAGCTTTGATCAATTATTGGAGCAAAGTGATGTGATCTCAGTTCATTCGGCGCTGAATAAGGAAACCAGGGAGATCTTTAATAAAGATGCTTTCTGTAAGATGAAATCTTCTTCCATATTTATTAATACAGCCAGGGGAGCTGTGCATAATGAGCAAGATCTTATTGATGCATTGAACAACGGCACGATTTGGGGCGCAGGGCTTGATGTTACTAATCCTGAACCAATGAAACCCGACAACCCACTTTTAGAAATGGAAAACGTTTGCATTTTGCCACATATTGGTTCAGCAACTATAGAAGCAAGAAATGAAATGTCAAGAATGGCTGCAGAAAATATTATCAGTTATTACAAGAACAATACTGTTCCTAATATTGTGAATCCCGAAGTGTTTAAGAAATGAATTTATACTGCCGGTTCCTGCTGACTAAGACAATGGAAGCTTCCCAATCCCCAAATTATTTCAGTAGAATCAATTCCAATTGTTTGTCTTCCGGGAAAACATTGCGATATTATCTGTAACGCCTTATCATCTTTTTTGCAGTTGAATATGGGAACGATCACATATTTATTACAGATATAAAAATTGGCATAGCTGCAGGGGAGTCGTTGGCCGTCATATTCTAAATAATCAGGCATTGGCAGTTCAACAATATTCAATTGCTTACCATTTAACAAACGCATGGCTTTTAGTTGTTCCAGGTTTGTTTGAAGCAATGAATGATTCTCATCATTTTTATTTTCTTCTATAACTGTAATTACAGTGTCTTCATTTATAAAACGGACGGTGTCATCAATATGACCGTCCGTGTCATCACCAACAATTCCTTCATCTACCCAAAGCACTTGTTCCATGCCATAATAGTTATAAAGGTATTCTTCAATTTGTTTTTGATTTAAATGCGGGTTGCGGTTTTTATTCAATAAACAAAGTGCAGAAGTGATCAGTGTTCCCTGTCCGTTGAAATCTACTGATCCACCTTCCATGATGATTCCCGGATGATAAACAGGAATATTATAATATTGTGCAATTTTTGTTGGTATTACGTCATCCAGGTCACACGGGAGATATTTACCTCCCCAGGCATTGTAGTTCCAGTCGACAATAACTTTTTTAATATCTGCATTTGGGTTTATTAAAAATGCAGGGCCATGGTCGCGACACCATGCATCATTAGTTGGATGAAAGAAGAATTCCACTTGTGACAGATCAACTCCCTCTTTTTGCAAACAATCAATGGCAAAGGACTTCATTGCTTCATCATTCACATTGATGCACACCTTTTCACTGTGCGTCAAATACTTTACAAAACGACTATAGAAAGGAAATATCGTATGGATCTTTCCCGGCCATGATGCTTCTTTATGTGGCCAGCTTAACCAGGTGGCAACATGGGGAGCAAATTCAGCGGGGAAATAATAGCCGAGTTGTCTGGGCGTGGGTTGAGTCATTATTCTTCGTCGATGAATCTTTGTGTAATCGGTTGGTATGAGTCTATTCTTCTATCTCTTAAGAATGGCCAGTGTGTTCTGTAGCTGTCGGTTTTATTTGTGTCAATTTCGACAACTGCGACCTCTTCATTTTCATGTGATCCTTTATATATTAAACTGCCAAATGGATTACTTACGAAAGAGCCGCCCCAGAATTTCATAGCGCCATTTTGTTCCAGGCCAACACGATTTACACTTACAACATGAACCGCGTTGGCGACAGCATGACTGCGTTGTATCGTTTGCCATGCATTGTATTGCTCTGTATTTGTTGCTTCATCTTGTGAAGTGGCCCACCCGATCGCCGTTGGATAAAATAAGATCTCTGCACCCATTAAGGAAGTGATCCTTGCTGCTTCAGGGTACCATTGATCCCAGCAAATCAGTACCCCAAAAGTTGCATATTTTGTTTTGAAAACTTTGTAACCGAGATCACCGGGAGTAAAATAAAATTTTTCATAGTATGCAGGGTCATCAGGTATGTGCATTTTTCGATATTTACCAAGATATGTTCCATCAGCGTCTAAGATGGCTGTTGTATTGTGGTAAATCCCCTGTGTTCGTTTTTCAAATAAAGAAGCAATGATGACTACATTTAGCTCTTTTGCCAGTGTACTCAACGCTTCAGAGGAGGGCCCCGGAATCGATTCTGCCAGCTTAAAGTTTTCATAATCTTCCACATCGCAGAAATAAAGGGAAGTGAACAGTTCCTGTAGGCAAACTATCTGAGCTCCTTTTGTAGCCGCTTCTTTTATCTTTTCTATTGCCTTCCGCAGATTCGCTTCCTTGTTGTTTGAACAACTCATCTGCACTAAACCCACTTTGACTTTTCCCATTGTGTTGTACTTATTTTAGAAATTGGTGCAAAAATAATTGAAAAACAGTTAGAAGCTTAGTAAGATTTCAATGTTGAGATATGTCATTTGTTATACTTGAAATGTAAATACTGCACTTAATTTTGGACAAATAATTGGATCGCCATGTTTTACCTGGCAGGGATCATCATTACCTTTTTCCTTTCTGTTTTACTAGCGGGAAAAAAAGGCAAATCGCAAGCGGACAAAATTCTGACTGCCTGGCTAATTATTACCGGGTTTCATTTAACCATGTTCTATTTGTATTTAAGTGGAAACTATATAAAATTTCCGTGGTTATTGGGATTACATCTTCCTTTACCGTTGGTGCATGGCCCTTTTTTATTTTTATATACGACCGCATTAACACAGGTGAGAAGAATAAAAGCGGTAGGCTTGCTTCATTTCGTTCCAGTATTGGTTACTTATGGTTTAATGTTTCAATTTTTTCAATTACCAGCTGATCAAAAAGTATGGGTTTACCAGCATGGAGGTTCAGGCTATAAATGGTTGACGGATTTGGTTTTCATCGCCATTGTTGCATCAGGAGTTATTTATGTTATTCTTTCTTTTTTAAAACTTAGAAAGCATAGAATAAATATTGAAAGCCAGTTTTCAAATACAGCAAGAATAAATCTTAATTGGCTTAGGTATCTAATTTATGGCACATCTGCAATATGGATAGTTATT
>JAICGN010000124.1 GCA_025923075.1 Chitinophagaceae bacterium | reverse complement strand
CATCCCTTTAAATATTATCAGTAAAGCGCCTTCGGCAGAATTAAGACCAAATCAAAAAGACAGTGACAGCCTGCCGGAATATGATACACTTGACAGGGTTTTATATGAATACATTGAACTTCGAAATGGTCCAAAAGAAATAAAAGCAAAAGGGTACGACTCGGCGCTTGTTGACCGGGTTTTAAAATTGGTCAATACAAACGAGTACAAACGCAAGCAGTTTTGTCCTATTCTTCGTATTAGCTGCAAAGCATTTGGCGTGGGAAGAAAAATGCCTGTAGTTGGTAAATACCTGTCCTAATGTTTGAAATAGATTTGTCCAGTGACATTACCCGTAGGTGTAGAAACGGTGCCCTCCAATATCATTTGTGTTTCGTTAAGTGAAATAACTTTGAAGGCACCCGACTGACCGGCAAAAATCCCAGCAGTTACATTTAACGTATTTCCATCATCTGTAAAATTCCAGGTAAAACTCACTGTCTGGGGATCTGAGCTGTTGCACTTTGAAGCACCTTCCTCAAGTGTTCCGGTGCCGTTAGCCAGAAAAGTTATTACGTTATCCTTATAACAGGCATTAACAAAACCTGAAACATCAGTGCCTCCTGACATTGCTTTGTCGAATCTCCAAGCGGAACGAGTTATATGATCTGAATTCGAAGGCAGGGCCTCATCGGTTTTATCACAACTGCTAAAAGACAAAATTGTAAAACAAAGTACCGGGAAGAGAATAAGTTTATTCATAGTTTTTGAATTTGATTTTGAAAAATACTAAAAGTTTCGGCCTTTTGAACCCTTGGTAAATAGTACCAGTAAATAACGCTTTCACCCTCTAGAAATTTTACGCAACAATCAATTTGTTCCTATCTTCCCCCTGAAACCCTGCCTGTCGGCAGACAGGCCTCTAAATCCTTAAAATCGTGGTTCTATTTTATGCGTGCTTTGGTATATAAGTCAACGGGCAGCTGGTACACGGTCAAAAACCAGGCCGGGAGCCTTTACAACGCCCGTATAAAGGGCGTCTTTAAAATTGATCAAATATCCTCGACAAACCCAATCGCTGTGGGTGATGAAGTGGAAATCGAACCGGAAAGCGAAATTGAAAATACAGCTATCATTGTCGAGATCCTTCCCCGCAGAAATTATGTAAACAGGCAATCACCAAGACAGAAATACCAGCATCATATTCTTGCCGCAAATCTTGATCAATCCGTTTTGTTCGCCACACTAAAAGAACCCAGGACCTCGCAGGGCTTTATTGACCGTTTTCTTGTGGCCTGCGAGATGTATCACGTGCCCGCGGCAATCGTTTTTAACAAAGCCGATCTGCATAAAAAAAAAGAAGACGAAAAATTTTTTGCGTGGAAACAGATGTATGAAGAAATAGGTTACAAAGTTTTTCTAGTCAGTGTTGAAAAAGGAATGGGGATAGCAGACGTACAAAACTTATTAAAAAATAAGATCTCGTTATTAAGTGGGCATAGTGGTGTCGGCAAGTCTTCATTCATCAATATCATTGACCCGCAAATAGCTTTGAAAACGCAGGATGTAAGTGGGTGGAGTGGCAAGGGATTACACACAACAACGTTTGCAGAAATGTATGATCTGCCTTTCGGTGGAAAAATAATTGACACGCCTGGCATGAGAGAATTCGGCCTGGTTGATATTTCAAAACAGGAATTGTCACATTATTTTCCTGAAATGAGAACCCGGATCAATGATTGCCAATTCAACAATTGTCTTCATATAAATGAACCAGGCTGTGCGGTAAAAAAAGCGTTAGAAAGTGAAGAAATAAATATGGATCGTTACATTAGCTATTGCAAGATTTTGGAGTCTATTGAAGAAAGAAAATATTAATCCCCAGCCTAAAGGCTGATAAAACTCAAAAGTTTACAGTCTTTCATTGTTATGGAGGTGGTAAGAACGATATCTGCACTTTTACGAGCGAGTACAGAAGAAAATCTGATTCACTACCATTTTATGGAGTAAAGATGACAGATAAAAACTTTAGGACAGATAGAGGAATACAGCTTGGAATTACCCTAGAAACATTCAAAACAAAAATCGGAACTACGAATTATAAGTCACAAACGAAAAAAGGAGTAACGAAAATTACAATTGATTTAAACGATTTCAAAAATGATAAATTCTTGCAAGCGTATAATATGCCAACCTATCTTGCAGAGTACTATTTTAAAAATGGAAGGTTAATAATCTTTGAGTTTGGCTTTCCAACTCCTTAAATTTTACATCCTTTTTACATTCTTATACCCATTCTTTCCAAGCCATTGCATCACTTTTTCCCGTTGATCGCCCTGTATAATTATTTCTCCATCTTTTGCAGAGCCCCCGGTACCGCAAAAAGATTTTAATTTTTTTCCTAAATCTTCAAGATCTTCTTGCTTGCCAATAAACCCTTCAACCAGGGTCACCGCTTTGCCTGCCCTGTGTTTTGTATCCAATCTTACTTTTAATTTTTGCTGGCCCGGCAACAGTGTTTCGGTGGGAATTGGTTCCCCCTCAAATTTAAAATCGGGATCCGTACTGAAAACAAATCCCCGACTATCCGGTTTATTCTTCTTACTCATGTTAGATTATTGCTGCTTTCAAACTAAGATCTAAACTTCTTGCCTGGTGAATCAAGGCTCCCACGCTTACATAATCAACCCCGGTCTCGGCATAATTCTCAATATTATCAAGATTGATGCCTCCGCTAGCTTCTGTTTCAAAATCCTCTCCAATTAATGCTAACGCTTCAGTCACCTGCTCAGGAGTAAAATTATCCAGCATAATACGAAATACTTTCCCTTTTCCGATTGCAATTACATTTTGAACATCTTCAATGCTTCTTGTTTCAATTTCAATTTTTAAGTCCAGTTGTTTTTTCTGCAAATACTTCCATGCTTCATTGATTACATTTTCAATGCCACCGCAATAGGCAATGTGATTATCTTTTAACATGATCATGTCATACAATCCAAAACGATGATTCTCTCCGCCGCCTATTTTCACGGCTTGTTTTTCCAGTAATCGAAAATTCGGAGTTGTCTTTCTTGTATCAAGCAGTTTTGTTTTATGCCCATATAATCTATCTGTGTACTGCCGGGTCAATGTCGCAATACCACTCATTCGCTGCATACAATTCAACACAAGTCGTTCACATTGTAAAATGGTATGAATAGATGCTTCTACGTCAAAGGCCATTTCTCCGGCTTTCATTATTTCTCCATCCTTTTTCAACGTATTGAAAACTACGTCTGGGTCTTTATAATGAAAGATCTTTTCAGCTACCTCAACGCCCGCCAATATGCCTTCCTGTTTTATTTTTAGAACTGCTTTGCCTCTTGCTGCAGCAGGGATACAGCTTAATGTCGAATGATCTCCGTCGCCAACATCTTCGGCAAGCGCCTCATCGATCAGGTGATAAAACCGTTCATTGTATTCCATTGCTCAAAACTAAAAAAGCCCCGCCATATAATGGCAGGGCTGTAAACTTTTTACGGAATGTTTTATAGTTGCTGAATTCGAATATCCTGTATTACTTGTTTTGCTCCTTTCAAACGCATGTACACCGTGGCCCTATAACTCCCGTTTTTTGTTTGCAGTGTTCCAATACAGTAATCGCCCGTATCGTTATTTCCTTTGTGTTTTACTTCAAAACTTCTTACACCATTATTTGTAAAAAAATCCTTAAGAATTAACTCGCCCTGGCTTTTGCTATAATTACTGCTTTTATCAGGCATTGTTATATCTACGTAATTATCGAAATATTTTGTAACGCCTGATGCGTTGCCGGTTTTCATTGCCGAAATAACGTCATCAATTCCGCTCTGTGTAAAAGCCGAAATTGTGATCAAAAAAACAGGTAATAAGAGTAAGCTTCTTTTCATATTGTTTTGTTTTCATAGTAATTAATCGAAAAACATGCCACAGTAAGTTAAACTAAATGCTGTACTAAGTTACTACATGCCAATGGGATTGTCGAGCAGTTACGGTAAAACACTTAGCTTTGTTGCCATTTTTACCGTGAAAATTAGTGGTTTTCTCATTGTTAATTTTCTATCATGTCGGCAAAAAAAGCAATTTTGGTTATAATGGACGGTTGGGGCCTTGGAAAGGTGGCATCTGCTGATGCAATTAAAAATGCACGTACGCCATTTGTGTCATCATTATACTCAAAATATCCAAATTCGACATTAATTACCTGCGGCGAGGCAGTTGGTCTGCCAGAAGGGCAAATGGGAAACTCAGAAGTTGGTCATTTGAACCTGGGAGCCGGCCGCATCGTATACCAGGAATTACAGCGCATAAATGTGGCGGTCCGGGACGGTTCTTTTGCAACCAATAAAGTGTTGCTAAATGCGATTGGCTTTGCAAAAAAGAATAGAAAATCCCTTCATCTCTTAGGTTTGGTAAGCAATGGCGGAGTGCATTCGCATATCAACCATTTGAAAGCAATAATCGATGTTTGTAAAAAAGAGGAGTTAACCGATGTATTTATTCACGCCTTTACCGACGGCCGTGATTGTGATCCTAAAAGCGGGCTCAGTTTTTTGAAAGAATTACAACTTCACTTAAATGCGGCGGTGGGCAAAATAGCTTCGGTAAGCGGCCGTTATTATGCAATGGACAGAGATAAAAGATGGGAAAGAATTAAACTCGCTTACGAAGTGCTCGTAAATGGCAATGGCGAAAAGGCTACGGACGCCATTGCGGCGATAGAAAATTCTTATCGTAAAAATGTGACTGATGAATTCATAAAACCCACCGTAATTGTTGCTGAAGATCAAAAGCCATTGGCAGTAATAAAGGATGGTGATGTGGTTATCTGTTTCAATTTCCGTACAGACAGGTGCCGCGAAATTACACAGGTGCTTACACAGACAAATATGCCGGAATATGGCATGAGAAAACTCTGGCTGCATTATACCACCATGTCAGAGTACGATAAAACATATACGGATGTAAATGTGATTTTTGAAACCGACAATTTAAATAATACGCTTGGTGAAATTTTGCAGCAACATGGCTTGAAACAAATACGCATTGCAGAAACCGAGAAATATCCACATGTTAGCTTTTTCTTTAGCGGTGGAAGAGAAAAACCCTTTGATGGTGAGAAAAGAATCATGATCGCATCACCTAAAGTTGCTACTTATGACCTAAAACCTGAAATGAGCGCTTATGAGGTTACCGAAGCATTGTTGCCTGAAATAAAAAGCAAAAGTGCAGATTTCATTTGCCTGAATTATGCAAATGCAGATATGGTTGGGCACACCGGTATATGGGAAGCAGCCATCAAAGCTGTAGAAACAGTTGATACTTGCGTGGGTCAAATCGTGACGACTGGGTTAGAGAATAACTACACCATTTTTCTCACTGCTGATCATGGCAATTCGGACTATATGATAAATGAAGATGGTTCGCCAAATACCGCGCATACTATGAACCCTGTGCCGTTTTTCATTATCGATAACGAGTGGAAAGGAAACGTAAAACCTGGCAAATTGGGTGATGTTGCTCCGACGATTCTCACACTGATGCAATTACCAATTCCTAACGACATGACCGGAGAAGTATTAATTTAGCACCACATAAAAAAGTTTCATGAAAAAAGTTTTTAAGGCCGTTGGCTGGCTGTTGCTCCTTGCATTGATAGTTATTCAATTCTTTCGTCCCGAAAAAAATCTTCAGAAAGGAATTTCGACTACTCATTTTTCTACAAAATATCCTGTGCCCGATGATGTAAAGGTTATTTTGGATAAGGCCTGTTATGATTGTCATTCCAATAATTCGCGCTATCCCTGGTATTTTAATGTTCAGCCGATTGGCATGTGGATGGATGACCATATTAAAGAAGGAAAACAAGGGTTAAATTTTTCAGAATACACGAACAAGAGACTGCGTTACCAGTATCATAAAATGGAAGAAGTGATTGAAGTAATAGACGAAGATGTGATGCCTATTGATTCTTATACATGGACACATAAGGATGCCATTCTAACCCCTGAAGAAAAATCAAAACTCAAGAATTGGGCACAATCAATAATGGATACATTAGAAGCACAATACCCTATCGATAGCTTAAAAAGACAAGAACCGCCACCACCACAAAAGTGACGGCTAAACATGAAACAACTTTTAAAAAGAATCATAGCTTGTTCTCTTCTGCTTACAGGTCTTATGCCGGTATTGTTTCCCCTGTTCTTTTTATGCAAGCAACAAATAATAAGGCATGAAATGAAAGAAAGGCTTGAACGGCAAATGCTGCATACCGTTACGGTGTCCAAAGCCGACCTCGTGTGGGTGAAATACAAGAAGGAAATCCGTATTCATGATAAAATGTTCGACGTAAAATCGTTTGCCATTAAAAATGATCAATACATTTTTACGGGACTTTATGATGAAGAAGAAACAGCATTGAACAATTATTTTGAAAAAAACACGGAGCAAAAGAATGAAAGCGAATACCAGGTTTTGTTATCAATTTTCCAATTGTTGCAATCCATATATCCTGAGAATTCTGAAGCGATTATGATCTTTCCAACGATTTCCAAAGCATATTGTCCGCTTATCCTTCAACCTATTTCTTCCCCATTTATAAATATTCTCACTCCTCCCCCACAGGCATGATTGCGGATGTAATTCGAAAATTTATTTACCAATCGTAATCACATATAGCTGATGAAAAAAATTTTCATGCTTACAGCATTGCTGTATGCAGTATTATATATTAATGCGCAGGAAGATACGTTGACGGAAAAGACGCTTGGTGAAGTCGCGGTTTCCGCAAACAAATTTTCTGAACGCAAAAGAAACGTATCTCAGAAAATCGATATCATAACTGCCAGAACCATTGCCTCAACCAATGCACAAAATACCGGGGACCTGTTGATTAATTCAGGAAATGTGTTTGTGCAAAAAAGCCAGCAAGGCGGTAGCAGTCCCGTCATCCGGGGTTTTGAAGCAAGCAGGGTGTTATTAGTTGTTGATGGAATAAGAATGAATAATGCCATATACCGGGCAGGACACCTGCAAAACGTTATTACCATAGACCAAAATATGCTGGAAAGAGTGGAAGTTTTATATGGTCCCGCTTCTACGCTTTATGGAAGCGATGCCCTCGGTGGTGTCATTCATTTAAGAACAAAATCGCCGCAGCTTTCAATAAACGATAAACTTAAAACTGCAGGTGTTTTATTTGGAAGGTACAGTTCGGCCAACAATGAAAAAACAACTCATTTCGACATGAGTCTTGGAGGAAAAAAGTTCGCCTGGATCCAGTCTTACACGTATAGTTATTTCGGGGATATGAAAATGGGAAATGATTATCATGATGGATATCCAGGCTTTGGCAGCAGGGATTCATTTATCAATATAAATGGTGGCGTTGATATAGTAACGGAAAATAATGACAACAGGATTCAGCGTTATTCGGGTTATAAGCAATGGGATATCATGCAGAAGTTTCTTTTCAAACAAAGTGAAAAAATATCACATCGGTTGAATTTGCAATATTCAAATTCCAGTGATGTGCCACGTTACGACAGGTTGCAGGATAAAACAAATTTTGGTGGCAGCATTGGCACTACGCTCAGGTATGCAGAATGGTTTTACGGACCGCAAACAAGATGGTTCGGCTCTTATGAATTCAATGCTTCTTCCGATGGGTTCTTTAACCAATTCAGGGTAAATCTAAACTATCAGCATATTGAAGAGAGCCGCCAGCAAAGAGAGTATTTGCGTTATGACCGATTTGACAGCCGAGTTGAAAAACTCAGCATCATGGGTTTTATTATTGACACAAGAAAGAATTGGAACGAAAATGAAATAACAATTGGCGCTGATGCGCAGTTGAATGACCTGGCTTCAGTTGGCACCAGAACAAACCTTACAACCGGCGCTGTAACCAAACTTGATTCAAGATATCCAAACGGAGATAACAACATGAATTATTTTGGTGTTTACGCACAGCATTTAATTAAGTTGAAAGATGATAAATTGATAGTAAATGATGGAATTCGTTTCCAGGTCGTAGATCTTCATTCAACAATTGCCGATAATTCATTTTTCAATCTGCCGGTCACAGATATTAAGCAAAACACTTTTGCAGTTACGGGAAATCTCGGTCTCGTTTATTTACCAACAGAAAATTTCAGGTTGACGGTTGGATTGTCATCAGGTTTCAGAAATCCGAATATTGATGACGTGGCAAGAGTCTTTGAATCAAGTACAGCATTGAGAAGAGTAATTGTCCCGAATCCCGACATTCAACCTGAGTATACTTATAATCTTGATCTTGGCATCACCCAAAGAATTTCCGGCAAAATAAAACTTGATGTTACTGGTTTCTATACATCGTTCAGAAACGCAATCCGTTTAGCTCCATATAAATTAAATGGAGAAGATTCAATTTTATACAATGGGGTTACTTCTGCGGTATACGCAAACAGGAATGTTAAAGAAGCTTACACTTATGGTTTCAATACAAATATTACAGTGGATTTTAGTGAACAGTTCTCCTTCTATGGAACAGTTACATATACTTATGGAAGATTTAAAAATCCGGATGGAACAAAAACGCCGCAGGATCATATTCCTCCTGTGTTTGGAAAAGGGTCATTGAAATATAACCACTCAAGATTTGAAAGCGAAGGCTATATTCTTTTTAACGGATGGAAAAAGATCAAGGATTATAACCTTGATGGTGAAGACAACCAGCAATATGCTACCGTCGATGGAATGCCATCGTGGTTTACGCTGACCTGGCGAAACAGTTTTGACATCAGTAAAATGATTAAGCTCCAATTCGCCATTGAGAATATCCTGGATCGTAATTACAGGTATTTTGCTTCAGGATTTTCGGCACCCGGCAGAAACTTTGTAATTGCCTTGAGAGCCTTATTTTAGGCTTAATTCTTTCCCCAACCCTGCTTTATCGTGGAAAAGGCGGGGTTGGGATTTTTAAACCCTGAGAAATTACAATTCTGTGCAGCTTTTGAATGTGAAAATTGTCTAAATTACAGGCAACCAAAGGGCGACTATGACCGAGGAGGCCATTTTACAAGGCTGTTTGAAAAGCGACGCCGCTGCTCAGCGGGAACTTTACAATAAGTATAGTCCCAAAATGCTGGCTGTGTGTTATCGTTTCGCCCATAACAGGGAAGATGCTGAGGATATGTTGCAGGAGGGCTTTATCAAGGTTTTTTTACAAATGCACACATTTGAGAACCGCGGAGCTTTCGAAGGCTGGATCAGGAGGATTATCGTTCATACCTGTATCAATATCCTAAAAAGAAATAAGAAGTTCAATGACAGTGTTGACATAATTCATGCAACAGGGGTACAGGTTAGAGAAGAAAGTGTGCCGTCGATCATACAGGCAAAACAAGTGGTAGAATGTATTAGAATGTTACCTATGGGTTATCGTACAGTTCTTAACTTATATGCAGTAGAGGGGTATAGCCATCGTGAAATTGCTAAAATGCTGGATATAGAAGAAAGCACAAGCCGCAGCCAGTATACGAGGGCAAAGGCAATGCTTGAAGATATCTTGATCCGGAAAAAGATTTTGCAGAAGCCAAGGCAACAAACAGAATGGATTGCGTTGGCTGGCAACAGATAAAAATAATCCGTTCCTAATCACTGACTGGTTTATGGAGAGACAATTCAATAATGGGGATTTTGAGAAGCTGTTGAGAGATAATGCCAACCAATACCGGATGTACCCTTCGGAAAAGGTTTGGAAAGGTATTCACTCCGCTTTGCACACACGCCGCAGATGGTATGGCCTTACTGCAGCTATTCTTTTTTTAATTACGGGCTCAGTTGTTTCTATTTTCGTTTTTAACGATAAGGCTGAAAAAACTACGCTTGCCGACCAAAAAATTGCATCTCCTCAGAACAGTATATCAAAAGTGACGCCTGCATTGATAAATAAGCCTCAAAAATTCACGCCGGAAATAAAGCAAACAAAGCCATCTAATCAGCGGGCAGTTTATATTACTGAATCATATCTGAATAGTCCGCTCTTAAATATCCACGCCGGGGATGATCAGTCAATTGCGAACTTGGATAACTCGAACACTATCCGTACCGAGGAGTCTTTGGACCCTAACACTCCTGAGGAAAATGAAATTTCAAGTGATGAGCAATTATTAATCAACCTGGGTATTTTAAGGAACAATAATAAGGTTAATCCTGAGGTGGCTGATATTGATGAATCATCCCTGGAAGAAAGAAACATAACTGACCAAAGTCGCGTGGAGGAAAATACCGGAAAAAAAATAACTGATGAAATTTCTGCACTGGCGTCACAAAATGTGTCAATCACAAAATCAAAAAAACAATCAAGGCTGACCGCACAGATTTACTTTACTCCAACAGTTAGCTACCGGAAGCTGAGTGAAAATAAAAACGTGTACAATAACAGCAGTTTTTATGTCCCATCAATCGATGTAAATCACTTGGTAAAACACAAGCCGGGTATGGGTCTCGAATTCGGATTTGAAGGAAGGTACCATCTGAATAAAAAGCTTTCTTTAAAGACAGGTCTGCAATTCAATCTTAACCGTTACGACATAAAAGCCTATTCGCATCCTACTGAAATTGCTACTGTAGCGTTGAGCACAGGATATAGAGTTGACTCCCAGGTAAGTTTGAGCAACTACCGGAACTTCAGTAGCACCACCAGCCCTAACTGGTTGGAGAATTTTTACTTCCAGGTTGCTATTCCTGTTGGTGCTGAAATCATCCTTTCTGATAGAAATCATATTCAATGGGGAATTAGCGGAACCATCCAGCCGACATATGTTATCGGGGACAGAGCCTATCTTATTTCCAGTGATTATAAAAATTATGCAAAGTTTCCTGAACTGATGCGGCGTTGGAATTTAAGCACGGGGATAGGCACGTTCGTTTCCTATTCAACAGGCAGAATTAAATGGCAGGCCGGTCCGCATTTGAGATATCAACATTTATCCAGCTTTGTTAGTGAATTGACCGTAAAAGAAAATCTATTTGCAATCGGGTTGAAAGTGGGAGCTACCCTCAACAATAAAAAGTAACCGATACTAACTGCACATTTTTCGCTCAAAAATCCCGGCAAGTTAATTGTCGGGATTTTTGTTTTCCGCACACGATTTCCTTTAAATTTATGCAATGAAAAACTATTTGATTGTTCCCCTTTTCACAGTTATTTCATTAGTCGCCTGTAAGCAGAAAAAAGAAACAAAGGAAGATCCACCTATCTCGGCATTGTCAATAATAAAAGGCCAGCTTAATCACCTTGATACATCTCTTTACCAGTTAACCAAGATTGAAACAAAGGGTAATAGTACCGATACCACCTCTTTGAAACGGGAAGAAATTACCAAACATGCCGGACCATTTCTTTCATTGCCCGAAATTGCCAATGGCAAATACCATGATCAATATGACGAAGAAAGGTTAATCGATGCTCAGCAACAAACGCTTAACATCACGTCTACCCCTAAACCTGGAAATGAAAATGCAGAAATACAAAAACAGATTCTGGTTATCGATTTAACGGACATTTCCAACGGTAAAGTACAAAGTATTTATATAGACAGGTTTTTATCTTCGGGGGACAGCACGATCCAACAAAAACTCTTTTGGCAAATAGATAGATACTTTTCGATCACTGACATCATTCAAAAAGATAATCAACCTGACAAAACTCATCGTACTACAGTTGCCTGGCAATGATTTTGACGTGATTATTTTTACAGATCATGACAAATTCCGAGTTCCAAAATATTGTGCAAACACTTCCCCGCGAACCGGGGATCTATAAATATTTCAATAAGCAAAATGAATTGCTTTACGTGGGTAAAGCAAAGGATCTGCGTAAACGCGTGAGTTCATATTTTCTTAAAAACCTTACCAGCTATAAAACCCATGAACTGGTAAACAGGATCAGCCATATTGAGTTTACAATCGTAAATTCTGAACAAGATGCTTTTTTCCTGGAAAATTCGTTGATAAAGAATTTTCAGCCACGATTTAATATCAATCTGAAAGACGATAAATCTTATCCATACATTGTAATAAAGAACGAGCCTTTTCCGAGAGTTTTTCTTACCCGTAAGCGAATTGAGGATGGTTCAGAATATCTTGGTCCTTATACTTCTGTACATAGAGTACGTGAACTAATAAATTTTATACGGCAGACAATTCCTATAAGAACCTGTGCTTTGAACCTGACGCAAAGAAACATTGAACGAAGAAAATTTAAAGTCTGTCTTGAATATCATTTGGGGAATTGTAAAGGGCCATGTGAGGCCTTGCAAAGTGAACAGGATTATAATGAAGGAATTGAACAAGTGAAAAATCTTCTTAAGGGAAATCTGAATCCTGTAATAAATCATTTCAAAAATGAGATGAAAGGCTTTGCCGAAAAATTAGAGTTTGAGAAAGCTGATTTAATAAGAAAGAAAATCGATTTTCTGAAGAATTACCAGTCCAAATCAGTTGTAGCAAATCCTCGTTTATCTGAAATGGATGTGTTCTCAATAGTAAAACATGAAGAGAAATCCTATATCAATTACCTGATGGTACAGAACGGCACGATCGTACAGACAAAGACAATTTTGACCGAAAATTTTCTGGATGAATCTGAAGAAGAGATATTGACTTTTGCTGTAGCGCAGCTCCGAAGCACTTTTAATAGTAAAGCAAAAGAGATCGTGCTTCCATTTCCAATTGTTTATCCTGAAGATGATGT
>JAICGN010000123.1 GCA_025923075.1 Chitinophagaceae bacterium | reverse complement strand
TTTCTGTTTGACCAAAAGGCACTGTCCAGTCAATCCGGTCCATTTCATATTCCCGACCGTTTATCTTACTCATCGCATCGAAACTGAATGTTCTTGTGGTGGCAGGATTTGCTAGTGGCAAAATGCTCGAATAGGTAACAGGCAATGAACCTGTCAGTGATGTGCTGTTTATTCTGAATTCCAATAGATCCCAGCCGCTACGCAAGTCACGTAATATTACATTCGTCCCATTGCTGTAAGATCTGAAATCAATCAACAGATCGATCCTCTCGCCGTTGGCCATATCAATCCTGGCCAGGTCAACAGATGATGCTAATAATCCACCATCATTTCCAATTAAACGCATTGCGGAGTTATTACTCAGCGCAAGAGCAAAAATTCTTGAATTAGCACCGTTTACTATACGAAACCGATAGACGGCTCTTTCCACATTCAGATAAGGGCTACGTGTCCCATTTACTAATGGAATTTTTCCAAACATTCCACCGCTTGCAGGTTTGTAGGACAAATTGTTATTCTTATCCAGTGTGGCATCACGTAATAACAACGGAACTTCATAAGCACCGGATGGCAAATTCAATGCGGCTTCTTCTGCATCTCTAATAATAAAACCGCCCGCTTGCCCAAGATAAACTTGCTTACCTGTAAGCATATGCGGATGCGGGTGATAAAAATTCAATGATGCCCGTTGATCAATGGTATAGTTGTAATCGAAAACAGAATTTGGATCAATGGCATGCATTGGTTGTCCGTCGTTGTCATGATCCACAATCATTCCATGCCAGTGCGTGATCGTTTGTTCAGGTAAATGATTTTGCAATTGAATTGAAACCAGGTCGCCACGGTTTGCTATTATTGTAGGCCCGGGAAACTGACCATTGTATGCCCACACATTTGAAATAAGACCGCCACCCAGATCACTTGTGGCCAGCTTAGAGTCAAGCGTCAAGCCGGAAGGCGAAATCACTGTTGGAAATTTTAAAGGATATCGGATAACGGCACCTCCCCCACCTCCGCGGGCAGCCATTATATCAAGATGCGATGCAGCTTCAGTATCGGTCAGGCTTTTTTTGCATGACAATACCACAGATGTTCCCATTGCAGCTGATACAAGGGAAACAAAATCTCTGCGTTTCATAACAGTATTTTTAATGGTTATCAATTCGTCTTCACACAGCCGAAAGAAATGAGATTGTCTGGAAGTAATATATAGGATACAATGGAAGGTAACCGCCGTAAGGTAGACGCATTGTGCTGTTCATTTGATGATATGTATCAACGCATTTCCTGATTTTTGTATTTGCCGGCCCGTTATCATGACCTGGTGCAAATTATACTACCAGAGATCCGGTTAGCTATCGTGACATGCAGGCACCTTCTGAAGTTTTGTGCCTTCAATCCCTGTTATGGTCTGTCATAATCTTTGTGCACAGGATTCACGCTGTATAATCCCATCTTTTGTGTTTTACCGCGCAGTACAGGACTATCAAGATATCGAAAGCGATAGCCAGGCGTTTCCTTTAGCTCTTCATAAAGCGAGTCGGAAATTATTAATGACTCATTATACTGGTTGCAGAGTGCAACAATACGGGCTGTTGTGTTCAATACATTTCCAGAGTATACAATATCTTTTTTTACCGACCCGATCTCACCGGTGGTTACTACGCCGCTATGAATGCCTGCCTTGAAATAAGGCACAACACCAAAGTTTTGTATGAAAAAATTTTCCTGCCGGTCCACCGCATCCCTGATGGCAGTAAAACAATGCAGGCAATCAGCTCCTCGTGTTCCTACCTTTTTTTCCCACGAAACAACTATCTCATCACCGATATACTGGTAAATTTCTCCGCGGTTGTTGATGATCACTTCATTGGCTAACTGATAAAAATATCGCAGCATCCGGAAATAAACTTCATCGCCGATCTTTTCAGCAATAGTTGTGGAGGATCGCAGATCCAGGAACATAAATATTCTCTCTTCTTTTCCCGGCTTATGATATTTTCCCAACAACAGTTTTCTCAAAACACCTGATCCATATTTTTCACTCACATCCAGTAAAAAAATTGTCATGATCACAATAATGTACCAATCGATAAGCAACCTGAGGACACGGTAACTGAATATATCATTGTAAAAGATCTGCCAGAAATCCTTTTCGCGGCTGCTCAATGCACCAATGGTGCCCACAAGCAAAATGAAAATACTTACAAAAAATACATAGAAGACCGAATGAATAAGCAATTTTTGTTTGTAGGTTTTTATTTTTAGCTTCTCGCGCTGATAAAATACAATAAAAGGACCTGTCACGATACCACCGATCAAGGGACCAATTGCCGTTATGATAAGATGGTCGAGTGCATTCTTGCCAAATATGAAATAGATAAAATGTTTTTGACTTCCAGGATCATAGTTAACAGCATTGTGTAGTTCCAGCACCATCCCCGTTATTGTCCATAAAACAGTAATCAGTGCTACCTGGCGGATTTTATAAGCAGTTGACGGTTTGAGTTCCATAATTGAAAATAAAGAAGATAAAGCATTCATCGGCTCACCGCCTGAGGTTGTCACTAAAAACCAACATTTAAAATTTTCGGATAACGTTTTATAGCATAAATTAGAGTGTCACTCTGCACACCAAAAAACGAATTTAATGACCCAGGGCCGCCAGCTCGCTGCGATCATGTTTACTGATATTGTCGGGTACACAGCGATGATGCAGGCGGATGAGCAAAAGGCAGTGGCAGTGATCAAACACTATAACTCCACACTTGATAAATTCGTAAACCAGTATAATGGAGAGGTATTGAATTATTATGGTGACGGCAGCCTTTGTATTTTCCATAGCGCAACTGATGCAGCTAATTGTGCTCTTGCTGTGCAAAAGGAATTGAAAAACGAACCCGTGGTTCCGCTGCGAATCGGCTTACACATTGGCGAAGTTTTTTTTGAAGATGCAAAGGCGTTAGGTGACGGCGTGAATGTTGCTTCAAGGGTGCAATCAATGGGACAGGAGAATACTATCTTAGTTTCCGGTGAATTTTATGATAAAATAAAAAACAATTCTTCCATCAGCTCTGTTTCACTTGGCCACTTTGATTTCAAAAATGTAGAGAAACCACTGGAAGTATTTGCGTTGTCTAATGAAGGATTGTCCATTCCGCAGCGAAGTAAGATGCAGGGAAAGCTAAAGAAAAAATCCGGACAAAGTCGAAGCATTATTGCCGCAGCATTGATCATCCTGTTTTGTGCAGCAGGCTTTTTTATTTACAAATCATTCTTTACTGCGAAAGCTGAATCCGCATCGAACGATCAATCGATTGCCGTACTTCCCTTTGTGGATATGAGTCCGGCAAAAGATCAGGAATACTTCAGTGATGGCATGAGTGAAGAGTTATTAAACTCGTTAGCAAAAATTCAGGGTTTAAAAGTGATCTCACGTACTTCATCTTTTTCGTTCAAGGGGAAAAACCTGGATGTCCGAACGATTGGTGACAAGCTCGGAGTTGGCAATATACTCGAAGGCAGTATACGCAAATCGGGTAATACGATTCGAATTACAGCACAGCTGATCGAAGTAAATAAGGGAACCCATCTTTGGTCTGAAACATATGACCGCGAGATGAAGGACGTTTTCGCCATCCAGGATGAGATTTCCAAGATGATCGTTGACATTTTAAAGATCAAGTTGTCTGGCAAACAAACAAATCAGCTAGCGGGAAGTTTCACAAAAAATCCTGAAGCTCATGAGGACTATCTAAAGGGCCGCTATCACTGGAACAAGAGAACAGACGAAGACATAAAAAAGGCAATTGGATATTTTGAAGATGCTATTAGGAAGGATTCCAATTATGCGGCGGCATACTCCGGATTGGCAGACACTTATCTTACTCTTTATGACTATGAGTTAATGTCTTTTGATGAATCAACTCCAAAGGCAAAAGAGGCGGCTCAGCGGGCATTAAAGATCAATGAAAACCTTGCCGAGGCCCATAATTCTCTTGCGCACATCGACCTGCATGAATGGAAATGGAAAAGTGCAGAAGAAGGTTTCCAACGCGCCATCACATTAGACCCAAGCTACATACTGGCTCACCATTGGTATGCCCTCTGCCTGACAGCCATAGGAAAAACAAATGAAGCAGTCACCCAGATGGAGAAAGCCAGGGAGCTTGATCCGCTTTCGACCCGAATTAATGCAGATCTCGGGATGGCCTATCTTTCTGCCGGACGATATGATGAGGCAATCGCCCAGGAAGAAAAAACACTGCAGCTGAATCCAAAGTCATCAGGTGCCCGCTGGATTCGCGGCATGGCCTACCAGCAAAAGAAAATGTATGAAGAAGCGATCAAAGACTACCGTTCTGCATTAGAACTTTCACCGGGTAATCCAAATTATCTCGCAGCACTTGGACATGTTTATGCATCAAGTGGAAATACGAAAGCAGCTCATAACATTCTTGACACGTTATTTGTTGGGAACAAAAAGGAACCAGTATCTCCATTTTTTTTCGCTCTTGTTTATGCCGGACTTAATGATAAAGAAAAGGCATTGGAATGGCTGCAACAAGCTTACGTAGAAAAATCGGGTTCGGTACGATACCTGAAAATGGAACCTCGTTTGCGGAACCTGCGCGATGAAACACGTTATGTTGCCCTTATGGAAAAAATTGGATTGGATAAATGATCGGCTGGAGTTATCATAAGTAAGATCTTCGTTTACTTACCCAACATTGGAAACAGCTTCTTTATCATTTCATCATCCGGTTGCGCACCATACTCGCATATCTCGAATGCTTCAGCATTTTTTATGACCGCCGCTTTTTCTTTTCCATACCATTTTTCCAAAACTGTTTTTACTTCCGCAGTAATCACTTGTTTCCTGGTTTCAGCAAGCCATGTTATACGTTCTTTTTTATCTTTCGGCACTTTGTCGGCATAATGTCCTATCCACGGCAACCATTCGTACATCTGAGATTCATGTGCGTCCAACGCGGCAATCTTTTTCTGAAAAACGCTCGTAATGTCAATAGTAATGTCTGGACGAAATGGGTTAGGTCGTTTAAAACGATCCTGGAAATAAAGGAAAACAGGATTCTTTTTTAATGCCGGCGTTTCCGGAGCGATGTTTGGCACCGCAACCATATAAGCGGCATCCTGCACCACAACGCCTGTATAACGATGATCGGGATGATAATCGTTGGGTCTTGGTGCGATTACGATATCAGCATTCCATTCACGAATTTTTTTAATGACCTGCAACCTCACCTCAAGGGTCGGCAGCAGTTGTCCATCGTGATTATCCAAAACATCATATGTAATGCCAAGCCTTTTGCCTGCTTCCTGTGCTTCCGCAAATCTTCGCCTCGCCAGTTCAACACCTCCTGTAAGTTGATGACCCGCATCACCATTTGTCACCGATACAAACTTGACTGCATAACCCATTTGTGCAAAAAGTGCAGCTGTTCCCCCTCCATCATCATCGCAGTCATCAGGGTGAGCGCCGATCATAATGATACGAACCTTTTTATCATCCTGTGCCTTTACAACCAATGACATCAGAAAAAGCAAAAGCAAGGAAGAGCAAATACTTTTACAAATCGGTTTCATAAAAGAAAGTTTTTGTAATTAAACGATTATGGATACTCCTTATAAAGTTAAACAGCTTTGCCTTATCCATTGCGACCAATAAATCAAAGAAAGTTCAATGGCGTCGGGTTTCTAATTCAGGGCAAGCTTTGCAAAATTTTCCGGCATTTCATGATAAACTTCCGCTTTTTAGTTAGGGGTTATACGATTTTTAAAAATATCCACTTTTCTTTAAACAATAAGACGGGCCACATTAATGTTTCAAGCTTGTAAAGGTTGAACCGTTCTGTTTTTAATCTCCGTACTCTTTTGAATTGAACCCAATAAGGGTTTATACAATCTCCGCCCCTCTGAGAACCTGGTCCAAATCCATTTTCGAAACCTAAAATTCAGGTTATGAAAAAATTAAACACCCTACTTCACAACGTGGATGTACAGGGCAACCTGGTTACGGTCGCGATTTTCGCCGTACTCATTGTTGTCAGCATCCTCACATGGGGTAAATAATTTTACCCTGTGAATTCGTTACGCCACAGGATTGCTATTGCAATCCGCAACAAGTCTTGCCCCGTCAACTCGGGGCATTTTTTTGTCACTGTTTTCATTAGTGCTTAATAAATAAAATACTTTCAAATTCCGCTTGACTGCCAGTATTGTTCTTCCCTAAATTCATTGATTTCATTTTATATCATAAATTACAGATGATAACCATTAAATCTACCTGCCTCATGCAACATAAAATCAGTAGCGTCTTTTTATTATTATTGATCATACATATCAATAATCCTGCAAATACACAAACAAACCAAAATAACAGACCCAATATTTTATTGATAGTTGCCGATGATCTTGGTTATACTGATCTCGGCTGTTACGGTGGTGAGATAAAAACACCCAATATCGATCGATTGGTACAACGGGGAATACAGTTCACAAACTTTCACACGTCTCCTCTTTGTGCGCCCACACGTAGCATGCTTTTATCCGGAAATGATAACCATGTTGCTGGTTTGGGATCCATGTTTTCCGTACAAGGAACTTCAAGAGAAGGTAAGCCTGGTTACGAACAACACCTGACCGACAGGATTGTAACCGTATCGCAACTATTGAAGGATGGCGGTTATCAAACTTTCATCACCGGAAAATGGCATTTGGGATTTGAAGATGCCTATATTCCCTTTGCCAAAGGATTTGAAAAAAGTTTTATCTTATTAAATGGCGGTGCGAACCATTTTAATAATAACAAGATCTTCGCAAATGAAGCTCCCCAATTCAGACTGGATAGCCAGGTTATACTCTTTCCCGAAGGAAAGTTTTCAACAGATGTGTACACAGAAAAAATGATAACATTTATTAAGAATGGGAAAAAAGATAAACCATTTTTTGCTTGTCTTACTTACACAGCTCCGCACTGGCCACTCCAGGTGCCTGCAGATTATATCGATAAATACAAAGGCATGTATGACATGGGGTATGATTCACTGAGGGTGATCCGTTTTAATCAACAAAAGAAAATGGGAGTCATCCCTCCCCGGGCAACGCTCCCGCCCCGTGATTCGTCGATCAAACCGTGGACACAACTTTCAGCCGAAGAAAAAAAGATGGAATCAAGAAAAATGGAACTCTATGCTGCTATGGTTGACAATCTTGATCGTCATATCGGCCAGTTATTGCAATACCTGGAAGAATCAAAGCAATTTGACAATACAATAATTGTTTTTATGTCTGACAATGGAGCAGCAGCAGAAGATTTTTATAATCGTCGCGACGGCCCGGGTCCTTTTCTCCGTGAAAATTATGATAACAGTTATGATAACATGGGTAAGGCATCATCTTTTGTATCATATGGACCTCAGTGGGCACAGGCAGGCGCAGCGCCATTTAAACTATTTAAATATTATTCCACCCAAGGCGGCATCGTGACCCCCCTGATCATTTCCGGACGAAATGTCGAAAGAAAACCCGGTCTCCAAAACACTTTCATCACTGTAATGGATCTTGCGCCTACTTTTCTGGAATTAGCAGGGATAAAATATCCGGCTACTTATAACAACAAAAAAGTAGCACCCATGTTGGGCGAGTCCTGCCTTTCTTTCATCCGAGGAAAAGCCAATGCCGTCCATGCTAACAGTTACGTATTTGGACTGGAGCATGATGGACAATGTCTTTTAATAAAAGGGAACTGGAAGATCACAAATATCAGCCGCCCTTTTGATGAAACTTCATTCGCATTGTACAACCTGTCTGAAGACCTTGGAGAAACAACCGATCTTTCAAAATCAAATCCAAAAAAATTCACTGAGATGATGAATGAGTGGAAGGTCTTCAAAAAGAAAACAGGTGTCATAGATAAAAGGGAATAAAATATTTTATTGTCGCTATTCCCGGCAGGTTCATTAAATAAAAGAAAGCTCGATTGTGGTGATCGGTTGGGGATAATTAAAGAATTTCAAAGCAAGAAAGACAGTAATTCCTGTTCCACCGGTCCGAAGTCCTCATAAAGAAAATTATCACTTGACCTGTAAGTGGAAATTTATGCACATCTTATAGCATGCATCAAAGTATTGACATAGCAGCTGACAGTAACAGTGCTATTCATCTAACTTTTGGCCCAAATATTGAGTCTGAAAAATCATGGAAAAATCGCAGGAGTTTTTGAAAAGAGAGTTTATTCAATTGCTAAGTGACACACTGGCTTTATTGGGAGCTGAAAAACGACTGGTAGAAGATATAAAAGCAATCGAAGAAAATCCTTTCTCGATTAAGATCATTGAGGAGATCAGGAGATATAATCGTGAGCAGAAGAATAAAGCAAAAGATGCAGCGGCTCTCTTAAATACCACATTTTCATACCCGTCTAATTAGCCTTCTGGCGTTTCATTTTTTGAAAAAGAAGTTGAAGCTACAGGGCCTTTGTTTATGCTTGTCTGTATGTCACGTCCACGTCATAATTTTGCTTTCAAAAATTGAAAATGCTCCGATCGGAGTTTTGGAAACCCTTTCATGATAATCCTACTAATCGAAGAAAAAGGAACATGCTTACAGCATTTGTTTTTTAATTCTACTTCCCGCAGTCTCCAGCTTACCCGAGATCGGTATCAACTCCCCTACTTTACCTAATCCTTTTGGCGGCATATTATTGTATATGCATTCATACTCACCGGCATGCACCTTATACGTTTCATGCCAGATACCGACATCACCATTACTTTTTATTTTGGTATTAAAATCTTTCCAGGCAGGATAATGCAACCCGTTCCTGTCTTTAGCATATGCTTCAAGGTGTTCAAAAGATCGCCAGTACTGCACAATTGTTCCAAAGCTGAATTCGGCTCCGAGAAATCCAGTGTCACTGCTGTTTTTTCCTTTGAGCTCTTCCAGCATTCGTGGCATTGCCCTGGCCACCGGTAACCATTTGTGTATTTTCCAGAATTTATTGATACGCATACCAATAAGAAAGACAACAAAATCACCGTCGAACTTTACTGTCATACGCTGGTTGATTGTTTTTGCCATAGATAAAAAATTTTAGAGCATGATGAATTGGTAAAATAAAATTAGATTTTTTCTGGCATGTTTAGCCAAGGACCATCCTCCGCAGGATTTATTTGATGGAGAAACGTTCAGCGGCTGTCATGATAGTAATGTTTTGCGTTATAAATAGATAGATCCATATCCTGTTTCAAAGACCAGCGCTGTTTGTCAATTTAATCACTGACGAAGATCATTTATAATTGAGAAAAAAACAACCATCTTACAGCATCAAAATCCAAGAAACAGAATGAATAAAATAAGATTAGGTACAAATTTTACTGCGTTCCTGCTTTTTTTTGGCATTGCGACATTGGAAGCTTTTCGAACAAAGAATTGGCTTGAAGTCCTATTCTGGTTAGTAATTGGCGTCGTATTCCTGGTTGGAGATAATCTTAAACAAACCAGATAAGCGCTTTCAATCGAGAGATTGCTGATAAAACATTTACAAAGCTGACAATAATAATGGAACCAATGAGCTCAATGATCGGTCCATTAGACTCCTCAGGTTAATACATGTTCATTCTTCCACACCCTTTAACGTGACGATTACCTGGGCGGGCAGCCCTAAAAAGTTACACCTAACAATTATGTCTTAAATTGGAGTTCGGATGAATCTTCAAGTCCATGTTTATGAGAAAGAAAATGCACTTCTTGCTTTTTTGTCTTCTGATCACTTCTTATTTGTATAGTCAACAAAAGCCTTTCAACTTTCGCATACGGACCATTACAGCCGGAGTGACGATAAAAAACCTTTCCGATACCCAAACCATAATCCAGGCTGTTCGTTTTTTAAAGCATGCTGAAAAAGAATTTACGAAAGCAGGCTATGAGGTACAGACATTACGAATAGCAACGTCAAATCTCTATACCTACCTGAACAATCACAGCTTGACAACCGCATTGCCTTTCCTTAAAACGTTTGATGATATAGCGCTAAGAAACGGAATTGGAGCTTTTTCCATCGGGCAGGTTTTGCCTGCGGGAAAATACCAGGATGACATTGGAGAATGGGCCGCAACGCTTGTAAAAAACACCGAGGCTATAAACTTTAATCTTTCTATTTCGTCACATACACTCGGTATTCATTCCAATTCTATAAAAGCAGCCGCCGAGATCATTACCTCTCTTTCAAAGCTGGAGAATGGAGAAGCTAACTTTCGGTTCACGGCGTCAGCAAATTGTCCACCCAATATTCCATTTTTTCCTGCTGCATTTCATGAAGGCGTTAATAGTTTTGCAATCGGTCTTGAATCACCTAATCTTTTAACTGAAGCATTCAATAGTGCAGGTGCGGCAACTGCTAGACAAGTATTAAAAGCGACTCTTGAAAAGAATTTCAAACCCGTGCAACGGCTGGCCGGGCAAATAGCCGGGTTTACTAAATGGAAATATGATGGCATCGATGTGTCACCTGCACCTGGGTTAGATGCCAGCATAGGTCATACCATTGAAACTTATACTAAACAGCGATTCGGGAGTGCATCTACATTGGGTGCATGCGCATTGATTACCGATGTTTTAAAAAGCCTTGACATAAAAAAATGTGGCTATTCAGGCCTGATGTTGCCGGTGATAGAAGATACCGTACTGGCACGCAGAGCCGCAGAACAACTATACACAGTTCAGGAATTGCTACTATATTCATCTGTTTCTGGAACTGGTCTGGATGTAGTACCTATTCCAGGCGATACACCAAAAGAGGTGATCGAAAGAATTCTTGCAGATGTGGCGGCATTATCGCTTAAATACACGTCTAAAGCTTTGTCAGCAAGATTATTTCCTATTCCAAATAAAAAGGCCGGTGAGAAGATAACGTTTGATAACCCTTACCTGACAGGGAGTATTGTAATGAAGGTGGAATGAGGGTATTTATAATGAAGGTTTGAATCATACAGTGAGGATTCTTGATTTGCTCAATAATAACCGATATCGATAAAGAGTAAACGAATCAGGAATGAAAGGAGCAGCTTCTAATCCGTACACTAAAAATGGAGTTTGCATTTCACAAACTCCATTGGTTTCAGTTTTTGATTTGGTTTGTCACTTAGCAGGATTTGAGCTAACACTCATATCCCGGACACAAACCCATTTCCCGTCCCGATTCTGGAAGTAAGACATATAATGTCCCTTATTAAGTTCTGCGCCGGCCGGACTCATCTCTGTCCAGGCACCTATTTCAACAAGCATATTACCTTCGGCGAAAACATCCACTACTTTATACACGTTATAATTGCCCGTAGTGTCAGCGGCCAGGCGCGTTGCATGACCTTCTCTAATTGCAGCTTTGCCGGCTTCAGGCATTCGGTTCCGGCCGTAAGTAATGGCATCATCGCTGTAATAAGCCATTATCTTATCCGCATCTTTAGCTTTTTCAGCTGCAGCGTATGCATCTTCCATTGCCTGAATATCTGTTTTCGCTTTGTCTATATCGATAGCCGATACGCCTTTTTCATCTGAACACGCAGAAATAACCAGGACCGAAAGAGCAATAAGAATCGACATTTGAAGTTTACATCTCATAAAAATTAGTTTTAGGTGAAAAGGAAAGGTAGTGTTTATAAAGTGAAAAAATGAATGAAAGTTCAATTCTGGCTGCTTATGCCGCATTCGGTCAAAAGAAATGTTGCACTAGCCCCTTGACTTATTTTGTATTTTTAGTCTTCCAATAAAATCCATTCACCCCAAACTTAAAATATGAAATAAAGGCTACTGGTTTTTTTCCTCGTTGTTTCATGAAAATTTTCTCATAAGAAAAAAATGACAGCATTGAAATTCATTCTACTAAAATTTGACATCCCGGCTTTGGACAGTTTGGCTTCGTCAGGTTTTTTCTAAATCAAACGCGATTATGAGCAACGCAATCTTGAGACGATCATTCACAATAACCTGCTTCGTTGTTCTCCTTATATCGTGTGAACAAAGTTCTACCGAAAAGGAACGATGGGCAGTAGTGATCAACTTTTTTTCGCCGGATACAACTTATTATCCTCCAACTAAAAAATTCCCTTTTCCAGACTCGCTACGATTTGCACCGCTTATCAGCATTTTTTCTAATCATGGTAAGCTGCCAATCATTAGCGATTCCAACATCATATTCTATGATAACTACCGGGAAGGCGGGCAAGACTCATGTTGCATTCAGGATACACTTGAAGTTTTCGTTGACAGTATTAAAGGCAAAAAATACCTGTTCGCCATCGGGGAATACATAACCGTTTTTCAGAGCAATAATAATTCAGATACCAATCTAAGAACAAGAAAACCTTTATCAGTTCAATTATGGGATATCAAATTAAATACTCCGTATCCACCTGAAAAATTCAAAAACGAGTATGAAAAGCTTGGGGCAAGATCAGTCAAGTTGAATGAACGGTTTGACGAGGTGAGCAAACAAAAATGGAACGAGAATGACTCGATATCAGTCGAGACCATCCAGTTTGCCAACTCAGCAGATCGAATGATAACAGCCTTGTCTAAAGACATGAATGAAGCTGAAGTAGATTCTCTGATTGATCATCTAAAAAATAACTTCCCTGATTTAACATACCAGGAAGCGATTCAAGTAGATAGCGATGGAACGCCACTTAAGATTATCAAGCTACTGTTCCAGGGAGTTTCCATTTCGTTTACGCAATTTAGCGTAACGCAATATGCTTTCATGATAACCGATTATTATGAAACCATAAAGCTTATAATAAATAACGCAGGAACCTCCTATGTTTTCAGGGACGATGTAAAAATTTATTAATTA
>JAICGN010000122.1 GCA_025923075.1 Chitinophagaceae bacterium | reverse complement strand
CTTTAGAGATGGATGTGGTTGTTTCGAAAGATAATAAAATAGTGGTATCGCATGAGCCGTGGTTTGACGCGGAGATCTCAACAAAACCGGACGGATCTTTTATCAAACCGGGCGAAGCAATGCAATACAACATTTTTCAAATGAACTATGATGAGATTGCAAAATATGATGTAGGTATGAAACCCCATCCACGATTTCCCAATCAGCAAAAAATCAAAGTAATAAAACCGCTGTTGGCAGATCTTTTTGACAGTGTTGCGGAGAATATGAAAATACGCAGGCGACCATTTCCTTATTTTAATATTGAAACAAAATGTCTTCCCGCCGGTGATGGACGATTTCATCCCAAACCCGCGGAATTTGTTGAATTGTTAATGACAGTAATCAAAGAAAAGCAATTGGAAGAGCGGGTGATCATACAGTCTTTTGATTTCAGAACACTAAAATATCTGCACGAAAAATACCCTGCTATAAAAACATCAATGTTGATCGAAGATTCGGATGTCAATGATTTTGAGGGTCAATTAAACAGGCTTGGATATACTCCGCAGATTTATAGCCCTAATCACACATTAGTGGACGAGGATCTGGTGAAACAATGTCATGATAAAGGGATGAAAATAATTCCATGGACTGTGAATGATGTAAAACAGTTTAAGAAATTGAAAAAATTGAATATTGATGGAGTGATTACTGATTACCCCGATCTGATCAAAGATTAATTCCTAACCATTCTTCTGCATTCCTGTAAAACAATTTCTTTTCAATCTTTTTCCCGAGCTTCATCTTCTCAATCAATCTGCCGGGTTTATGTTCGCCTAATGGAAAAGGATAGTCGCTTCCCAGACAGATCTTATCTTCTCCGATAATTTCTATCAGATATTGAAACGCATTTTTATCATGGACGAGGCTATCCACCCAGAATTTCCCGACATATTCTTTTGGTGAAACTGCATTATCAGCCGCTACCAGGTCGGGACGAACATCAAACCCATGTTGAATTCTGCCGATGGTAAATGGAAATGAACCCCCGCCATGTGCAAATGCCACTCTTAATTTTGGAAATTTCTCAAATACTCCTCCAAATATCATTGAACAAATTGCCCTTGAAGTTTCAGCAGGCATACCAACTAGCCACGGCAACCAGTATTTCTGCATTTTGTCTTCACCCATCATTTGCCATGGATGAACAAATAATGCACAGCCCAGTTTTTCTGCAGCTTCATAAAAGGGAAAGAATTTTTTCTCCGATAAATTTTCTCCATTGATATTAGTTCCTATCTCAAGTGCCGGCATTTTCAGTTCCTTTACACAACGTTCCATTTCTTTTATAGCAAGATCCACATCCTGCAAGGGAACAGTACCAAGACCGACAAAACGTTTTGAGTTTTTCAAGACAGTTTCGGCGATATGATCGTTAAAAAATGCGGATGTTTCTAAACCATCTGCCGGTTTTGCCCAGTAATTAAATAAAACGGGAATAGTTGAAAGCACTTGTACCGTTACCTCAGTTTCATCCATTTCCCTGATGCGAACATCCTCTTTAATACAATTCTCTCCTACAACCCGGAACAGCTTATCACCTTTCATCATACAGGCATCGCAGTCGCGGCGTTCAAGATGAATGAATTCACCATAGCCAAACTTCCGGGTCCAGTTTGGCATATGTTCAGGCATGATGTGCGTATGGATGTCGATCTTCATTTACCCCAGACCCCTAAAGGGGATTTTAAAAGATTTTTTATTTTATCTATCGTGTCAATTGAACTTTTAACGAGTCGCTCTTTAGAGGTTACGAAAAATTCTTTTCTCAAACTATTTCTGTGGGTTTCTAATTGGCGGTTCCATCACGGCTCCACATTTATCGCAAGTTCTGTGCATCGAATTTTCCCAAAACCGATTCATTACGGGGGGTAATTGTTTTACGATATCATCCACATGCAATGTCTCTTCATAAAGTTTATTACCACATTTTTCGCAGAACCATAAAAAGCCATCATCTTCTGATTCTCTTTTCTTTTCAATGACCAGGCCTACTGTACCAGGGCCACGTTGTGGTGAATGAGGTGTTTTCGGCGGCAAGAGAAACATCTCACCTTCTTTGATCGGAATATCTTTGAACTCACCGTTGTCAATAATTTTTACAACTATATCACCTTCTATTTGATAATACAATTCTTCTGTTTCATTAAAATGGTAGTCTTTTCTTGCATTCGGTCCACCAACAACCATCACTATTAAATTCTCAGCGTCTTTATAGACACACTGATTTCCCACGGGTGGTTTTAACATATCCCGATGTTCGTCGATCCATTTTTTTAAATTAAAAGGAGGTGTTACCATATACCAGGCGTTTTATTATTAGTTAAATGTTTTAAGCGATGCAGGAATATTTTCGAACCAGATCTCAATTTCATAGCCATCGGGATCATAAAAGAAAATATAAGGCTCACCAGCAATAAATTCACCGGTTTCCTTTATCTTACCTCCGGCTTTTTTTATTAGCTGGATAATATTTTTTATTGCTGATGGTTTCAGCAACCTGAATCCGAAATGGAAGCCAGAAAGCATTTTTCCTGATGATCTGTTCTTTTTCACAAAAACAATGATGTCTTTACTCCCGGGAGTTTGTACCTGTATAAAATCAGCAGCACGATACATTTCTTTGGCACCAAAAACTTTTTTATAAAAGGCGGACGAACGTCTTACATCTTTTACCGGCAACGCAATATGAGTAAGCCCCAGCGTTTTGATCATGTTGTTTCAAAATGAAATTGACGCGAGAAAATTACAACAATTTCCTTAGGTTTGACACCACGATGAATCTTTCACTTGAAGGAAAATATGCAATCATTTGCGGAAGCACACAAGGAATTGGTTTTGCAATTGCAGAAGAACTGGCTTTGCTTGGCGCAAACTGTACGTTGATCGCCAGGAATGAAGAAGCATTAAAAACAGCGATACAAACTCTTGATATTGCATTAAGACAACAACATAATTATCTCATCGCAGACTTCAGTAAAACAGATGAAGTGAAAAGGGTTATCATGGATCATGTTAAGAAGCATTCGGTTCATATTTTAATAAATAACACCGGTGGCCCTGCTGCAGGTCCAATCATTGAAGCAACAGAGGAGGCTTTTCTTAATACATTTAATCAACATCTCATTTGCAATCATATTTTAACCAAGGCTGTTGTTCCATTGATGAAAAAGGAAGGCTACGGGAGGATCATCAACATAATTTCAACTTCCGTAAAAATCCCATTAAAGAATTTAGGCGTGAGTAATACAATTCGCGGAGCAGTGGCAAGCTGGGCAAAAAGCATGGCAAATGAATTGGGCCAGTTTAATATTACAGTTAATAATATTTTGCCAGGGTTTACTGCCACCCAGCGACTTTCTAGTTTAGTAGAGAACATTGCAAAAAAAGGGAATACAGTTGTTGACATTGTCGAAGAAAACATGAAGGAAGAAGTGCCGATGAAACGTTTTGCCGATGCGTCAGAGATTGCAGCAGTTGCTGCGTTTCTTGCATCCCCGGCAGCTTCTTATGTAAATGGCACAAGTATCCCGGTAGATGGAGGAAGAACAGGAAGCATTTGAAGTTTGCGGTTTGAGGTTCGAAGTTTTGCAACCTCTCACAACCTCAAACATCGAACATCAAACCTCAAACATGAAGTTGGAAATTCCATATCACTTAGAGAATTATATTGGAGGAAACCTTATTGCATCATTGGGCGGAAAGTTTATTGATAATATCAATCCTGCAACAGGTGAAGTTTATGGGCAAATTCCCGATTCAAATGAAAAAGATGTTACCGCTGGGGTACATGCTGCACAAAAAGCATTTTCTGCATGGAGCGTTACTCCTGTTGAAGAAAGATTTAGAATACTGAATCGAATCGCAGAGTTAATTGATGCCAATCTTGATGAATTAGCTTTAGCAGAGACAAATGATAATGGCAAGCCCCTTTGGCTAAGCAAAAGTGTTGATATACCAAGAGCATCTGCCAACTTCCGCTTCTTTGCAACCGGCATTATGCATTTTGCGACCGAAAGTCATAATATGGAAGACAAAGCAGTCAATTATACGTTGCGTCAGCCGATCGGAATCGTTGGTTGCATTTCTCCATGGAATCTTCCATTGTATTTATTTACGTGGAAAATTGCGCCAGCTATTGCTGCAGGTAATTGCGTGCTGGCGAAACCAAGTGAAGTAACTCCTGTCACTGCTTTTCTGTTATCCAAAATTTGTAAAGAAGCCGGCTTGCCGGATGGCGTACTGAATATAATTCATGGTACCGGTCCAAATGCCGGTGAAGCCATCGTTTCGCATGCCGATGTAAAAGCAATCTCATTTACCGGCAGCACAAGAGCTGGTGAAAGAATTGCGGGTATTGCAGCGCCAAAGTTCAAGAAACTATCACTTGAATTAGGAGGCAAAAATCCTTCTATTATTTTTTCTGATTGTGATTGGAATAAAATGATAACCGAAACAATTCGGTCATCTTTTTCAAACCAGGGAGAAATCTGTTTATGTGCCAGCCGGGTATTGGTGGAAGAATCTGTTTATGAAAAATTCAAAAGAGAGTTTGTTGAAAAAACAAAGCAATTAGCAATTGGTGATCCGCTTAATGAGAATACAAAACAAGGAGCAATTGTCAGTAAAGCGCATTATGAAAAGATCTTAAGGTGCATAGAAAAGGCTAAGCAAGAAGGCGGAAAGCTTCTTTGTGGCGGCAATGCAGTGAAATTAGAAGGTCGTTGTGCGAATGGATTTTTTATTCAGCCCACTGTGATCGAAGGATTAGGTCCCGAGTGTCAAACAAACCAGAAAGAAATTTTTGGTCCTGTTGTAACGCTGCAATCTTTTAAAACGGAAGAAGAAGGGTTGCAATTGGCAAATGCAACATCGTATGGACTCGCAGCAACGATCTGGACACAGGACATTTCAAAAGCAAACCGGGTAGCAGCAAAAGTAGAAAGCGGGATCATTTGGGTAAACTGTTGGTTGCTTCGGGATCTAAGAACCCCATTTGGTGGAATGAAAAACAGTGGTGTTGGAAAAGAAGGTGGTTGGGAAGCCTTGCGGTTTTTTACTGAATCAAAAAATGTTTGTATACAATTATAATTATGTCTGGTATTATTCATAGTGAAAGAGCATCAACGCCACTTGGCACCTATCCGCATGCAAGAAGGGTTGGCAATCTTCTTTTTCTATCGGGCATAGGTCCACGAAATCCGGAAGACAATTCAATACCTGGATTAGAACTGGACGCAAGCGGAAATATAGTAAAGTATGATATCGAAGCCGAAACGCATGCAGTTTTTGCCAATGTAAAAGCAGTGCTGGAAGCAAGTGGCACCAGTTGGGATAAAATGATTGATGTAACCGTCTTTCTTACCAATATGAAAAACGATTTTCCTGTTTATAATAAGATTTATGGAGAGTATTTTAAAGATGTGCAGGCATGCAGAACAACAGTTGAAGTGAAAAGTTTGCCGACGCCTATTTCGATCGAGTTAAAAGTTATTGCAGCTATTGAACCTTGATTTACCTGGTTAAAAAAGGATTAAGAGGAAATATGGAATATCAAAACAGTTGGGAGTTCGCAAAATCAATGGATGAGAAAGATCCGCTGAAAGATTTTCGAAATAGATTTTTTATCCCACAACACAATGGAAAAGATTGTATTTACTTCACCGGTAATTCTCTTGGGCTTCAACCAAAAAAGACCGCACAATATGTACAGCAAGAATTAGATGATTGGGCGGGAATGGGAGTGGAGGGCCATTTTCGGGCAAGGAATCCCTGGTTGCCATATCATGAGATCTTTCCTAAACAATTATCAAAGATTGTTGGGAGCAAAGAAAATGAAGTAGTAGTGATGAATTCACTTACCGTAAACCTTCATCTTTTAATGGTCTCATTTTACAGGCCGTCCAAACAGCGAAATAAAATCATTTGCGAAGCAAAAGCATTTCCATCCGATCAGTATGCCTTTGAAACACAAGTGAAGTATCACGGTTATGATCCTGCTGAAACCATAATAGAAGTTTCGCCAAGGGAAAGAGAGTACGGTCTAAGAACAGAAGATATTGTTTCGGTCATTAAGGAGCACGGTGATAGTGTTGCAGTGGTTTTATTTGGAGGCGTGAATTATTATACCGGTCAGTTTTTTGATTTAAAAGCAATTACTATAGCAGCTCATGAAGTTGGCGCTTATGCAGGATTTGACCTGGCGCATGCTGCAGGAAATGTGGAACTAAATCTTCACGATTGGGGTGTTGATTTTGCATGCTGGTGTTCGTACAAATATTTAAATAGCGGACCGGGTGGTGTGGCGGGGGCGTATATTCATGAAAAACATGCGGCCGATACCGAGTTACCGAGATTTGCGGGCTGGTGGGGATATACAAAAGCCACGCGATTCAAAATGAAAAAAGGCTTTGAAGCAATTCCTACTGCGGAAGGATGGCAGTTGAGCAATGCGCCGATATTATCAATGGCAGCGCATAAAGCATCACTTGATATTTTTGATGAGGCGGGAATGAAGAGATTAGTGACGAAGAGAAAGTTGTTAAACGATTATTTATTATTTCTTGTTGATCATTGCAATGCAGCGTTTGGCCAAAAAATAATAGAAATAATTACCCCGCGAAATGAAATTGAAAGAGGCTGCCAGCTTTCTATGTTAATGTTAAAAAGCGGACAAGAAATATTTGATGAACTAACGAGACAGGGCGTAATTGCCGATTGGAGAGAACCGAATGTCATTCGCGTGGCGCCGGTACCGCTGTATAATTCCTTTGAAGATGTTTACAGGTTTGGAGAAATAGTAGGAACCACGATCAACAGATTTAAATGATTATGAAGAAAGACATCACGATCATCGGCGCAGGATTGGTTGGTTCGTTGCTTTCGATTTATCTGTCCCGCAAAGAATACAACGTAAAAGTATTTGAACGACGTGCCGATATGCGTAAAGAAAGGATCAATGCAGGGCGTTCAATAAATCTTGCTTTGAGTGACAGGGGTATCAAGTCGTTGGAGGAAGTTGGCATTATGGATGAAATACGGAAGATATGCATCGCTATGCATGGCCGCCGCATACATAATGCGGATGGTAGTACTGCTTTTCAAGCTTATGGAAAGGCAGGACAGTTTATTAATTCGGTTTCAAGAGAAGAATTAAATAAAAAGCTGTTGGATTTCGCCGAGCATCAGGGAGTGGAAATTTATTTCGATCACAAGTGTGAGTTTATTGATTGGCAGACGAATACTATCACATTTGAGATCCAGGATGCTGAAACAAGGATGCTGAATTCTGAACTTATTTTTGGAGCTGACGGTGCTTACTCTGCCGCGAGACTTCAGCATCATTTACAACACGACAGGTTTCAGTACAGCCAATATTATATTGATTTTGGGTATAAAGAATTAACTATTGCGGCCCATAAAGATGGAAGTTTCCAAATGGAAAAAAATGCATTGCATATCTGGCCAAGAGGAAATTATATGCTGATCGCTTTGCCAAATATTGATGGTAGTTTTACCTGTACTTTATTTTTCCCATTTGACGGAGATCCATCTTTTGCTTCATTAAATACGAAGAAAAAAGTAAAGGCTTTTTTTGAAAAGACATTTAGTGACGTAGTTCCGATGCTACCAACACTTGAGGATGATTTCTTCACGAATCCGACTTCATCATTGGTTACAGTTAAATGTTATCCGTGGATCCGTGAAGACAAATTCGCTTTGATTGGGGATGCTGCTCACGCTATTGTTCCGTTTTTCGGCCAAGGAATGAATTGTGGTTTTGAAGATTGTTCGGTGCTGAACAGCTTAATGGAAAAACATAAAGACTGGAGTACTATTTTAGCAGAGTATCAGTGGTTACGCAAGCCGGATGGAGATGCCATTGCAGAATTGGCCTTGAATAATTTTATTGAAATGCGCGATAAAGTTGCCGATCCCAAATTTTTATTACAGAAAAAGATCGAGTCAAGGCTTCATGAAAAATATCCGGATAAATGGATACCTGCTTATAGCCAGGTTACATTCTCTCCACAGATCCGCTATCTTGAAGCATTAGAAAGAGGCCAAAAGCAGGAAACAATAATGAAACAAGTCATGCAGATCGAAAATATTGATCAATTGTGGGATAACGATGAACTTCACCAGGATATAATCTCAAGATTGAAAATGTAAGCAAAGCTTATCAAAACTTTTAACCTTTGATTTTCAACCTTTAACTTCGTTGCATGACCCGCCAGCAACTCGTTGAACAAATTTTTAAAAAACGATCTTACCTATGTGTTGGCTTGGATACTGACATTACTAAAATTCCAAAACATCTCTTATCCCAACCCGATCCAGTCTTTACTTTTAATAAGGCGATCATTGATGCAACAAAGGACCTATGCGTTGCTTATAAGATCAACACCGCTTTTTATGAAGCATTAGGAGTAAAAGGATGGGAAGCCATGGAAAAAACAGTTCGCTATATAGGCGATGAACATTTTAAAATTGCCGATGCAAAACGTGGCGACATTGGAAATACGTCTGATCAATATGCAAAAGCATTTTTTGAATTTCTTCCATTTGATGCGATAACGGTGGCACCCTATATGGGTGAAGACAGTGTAAAACCGTTTTTAGAATATGAAGGAAAATGGGGAATTGTGTTGGGATTAACTTCTAATAAGGGAGCAAACGATTTTGAACTAAAGAAAATGGATAACGAATTCCTTTATGAAAAAGTCTTAAAGACAGTTTCATCATGGGGTTCCCTCGACAATTTAATGTTTGTTGTCGGTGCTACACAAGCAGATGCATTTATCAACATACGGAAACTGACTCCTGATCATTTTTATCTTGTTCCAGGTGTGGGTGCGCAGGGCGGGAGTTTAAAAGAAATTTCAGAGAAGGCAATGACGGAGGATTGCGGCATACTTGTGAATGGAAGCCGTGCTATTATTTATGCGAGCGAAGAGGAAGATTTTGCCGACGAGGCGCGGGCTATTGCCCAACAGTATCAGCACGAAATGAATCAATATCTTCGCTAAATGGACGAAGCATTTCTGCGTTTAGATAAAATATCTTTCCTGTATTCAATAAATCATTTTTTATGAAACGGATATTGTTTGCAATCTTTTTTCCGGTCTTCACAATTGTTTCAGCACAATCAAACCCGGTGGGAGTTTTTACCAATCATGTGGATATTGGCAATCCGAAGATAAAGGGCGCTGTCGTTTATAATACAAATGATCAATCTTACAATTTGAAAGCAGCAGGATATAATATCTGGTTTAACCGTGATGAATTTCATTATGCTTATCGTAAACTGAAAGGCGATTTTATTTTAACAGCCGATATGCAAATGATGGGAGAGGGCAAGGACCCTCATCGTAAAATTGGTTGGATGATACGGGCTTCTGAACAGGATGATGCAGCACATGTAAGTGCAACAATACATGGAGATGGATTAACGGCATTGCAATGGCGTCGTTTGCGCGGCGCTTATATGCGCGACCCTGAAGATGAAATTCGTTATATAAAAAGATCTCCACGCATTGTGCAGTTGGAACGTGCTGGAAAAACCTATTATATGCGCGTCGCGAATCCGGGCGAGCCATTGCAACTGGTTGGTTCCTATACCAGCAATGATATGCCGGATGAAGTATTAGCAGGCTTATTCCTCTGTAGTCATGATGCCGATGTGCAGGAACAGGCAATGGCATGGAACGTAAGAATAGAATCGACGGTACCGGATAATTATAATGGGTACACAGACCCTGCATTATCAAGTCGGCTTGAGCTCCTTGATGTGTTTGACGGCAAACGAAAAATAATTTATGAAAAAGCAAATCGTTTTGAAGCACCTAACTGGATGCCTGATGGAAAAAGGATCTTATACAATGATGGAGGTTCACTTTATACAATCTCAATTGAGGGTGGCCAGCCGGAAAAGCTGAATACAGGATTTGCCAATCGAAATAATAATGATCACGTAATCTCATTTGATGGTAAAATGATCGCTATTAGTCATCATCGTGATGGACTACCGGGCGGTGGCAGCACAATTTATTATTTGCCAATTGCGGGTGGCGATCCGAAACTGGTTACTGATAGCACGCCTTCTTATTTGCATGGATGGAATCCAAACAACAAGGAAGTTGTATATGTTGCACAGCGATTAAGCAAAAGCCCTGTATATAATTTATATAAAAAGAATATTAATGGTGGGCCGGAGGTCCAATTGACTTTTAATAAAAAATCGCATGTTGATGGGCCTGAATATTCTCCTGATGGAAAATATATTTATTATAATGCCAGCGAGACCGGCACGATGCAATTATGGCGAATGAAACCGGATGGCAGCGCCAGAGAGCAAATCACCTTTGATGAATACAATAATTGGTTTCCCCATGTTTCTCCAGATGGAAAATGGATCGCTTTTATGTCTTTTGTTTCACCTGTTGCGCCCGACGATCATCCACTTTATAAAAAAGTCATGTTAAGATTAATGCCCGTGAATGGCGGTTCACCAAAAGTGATCGCTTATCTTTTTGGAGGACAGGGAACAATCAATACGCCGTCATGGAGCCCCGATAGTAAACGAATAGCTTTTGTAAGTAATAGTAAGGCGCTTGAATAACGGTAGTGGTAAATCTATTTAAAAATGTATTTTCCTTTCATGGTCCACCAGGGATAATATTTCATGATCAATCTGCCTGTGATCACAGCACTATCAGTTTTTACAAAACTCTCCACTTCCGCTGAATCAGCGCAGTTCATAATAAAAATACCGCGGAGGTCATCTTCGATACCCATAGGACCAGCCATTATTAGCTTTCCTTCTTTTGCAAGACGATTGATATTTGCCATGTGTGCAGCTTGTATTTTTTCCGCACTGATGCTATCCTGATTGCGGTGAGGACCTTTTTGCAATAACACCAACCAATATCGCTTCATTTCACCGGCGGAAACAGTAGTGTCTTTATTGATATCATATTTCTCCGGTTGAGTTGTTGAAGCCTGATGTGTCTGATGGTCACTACTGCACCCGATAATGATGTTTGCAACCAATAGAACGAAAAATAAAATCTTCATGTGAATATTTTTTTGAAGATAAGAATTTATGGCGCTAAAAGTTATCATGCAAGGGGGCGAAGAAATGCGCGCAGAGGTGCAGAGGATCTTTACAAAAGCTATCTGCATCTTTTAAATTTAATCGTTGGGGCTTTGCGTGAAAAAGTAAAAGTTGGTAACAAAATCGACATAGCAAACTAGCAACTTTCCAATACCTTTGCGGCGTCCCGATGGCTATCAGGACTAAAACTTACAATTTAAAATCAAAAATAGCGATGGCTGCCCGTACTGATGTTTTCCAAAGCCCTGATTATTACCTGGTAGATGAATTGTTTACTGAAGAGCAAAAACTGATCCGTGAGTCAGTAAGAAACTATGTAAAGAAAGAAATTTCTCCGATTATTGAAGACTATGCACAGCGGGCCGAGTTTCCGCAGCAAATCGTAAAACAGTTAGGTGATCTTGGTTGCTTCGGGCCGACAGTTCCGGTTGAATACGGCGGCGGTGGACTGGATTATATTTCTTATGGGTTGATGATGCAGGAACTGGAACGTGGTGATAGTGGTGTTCGTTCGACGGCATCAGTGCAGGGTTCTTTAGTAATGTTTCCCATTTACACTTATGGAAGTGAGGCTCAACGAAAAAAATATTTGCCAAAACTGGCAAGTGGGGAATGGCTTGGTTGTTTTGGATTGACCGAACCAAATCATGGAAGTGATCCGAGCAGCATGCTTACGAATTTTAAAGATGACGGCGATCATGTAATATTAAATGGTGCAAAAATGTGGATCAGCAATGCTCCCTATTCGCAGGTGGCTGTTGTGTGGGCAAAAAATGAGGCTGGTGATATCCAGGGTTTGATCGTGGAAAAGGGAATGAAAGGATTCACTGCACCGACAACACATGGTAAATGGAGTTTGCGGGCATCTTCAACAGGGGAATTGGTTTTTGATAATGTAAAAGTGCCAAAAGAAAATATTTTTCCTAATGTAAAAGGATTAAAAGGTCCGCTTGGTTGCTTGACAAAAGCCCGCTACGGAATTGCATGGGGCACTATAGGCGCGGCCATGGATTGCTATGATACAGCTTTACGTTATTCAAAAGAAAGAGAACAGTTTGGAAAACCAATTGGCGGCTTTCAATTGCAACAAAAGAAATTGGCCGAGATGATCACTGAAATTACAAAGGCGCAATTATTGAATTGGCGATTGGGTGTATTGATGAGTGAAGGCCGTGCAACGCCACAACAAGTAAGTATGGCCAAAAGAAATGCATGTGAAGTGGCAACGAATATTTGTCGTGACGCAAGACAGATGCTCGGCGGAATGGGTATCACTGGTGAGTATCCGGTGATGCGTCATATGATGAATTTAGAAAGTGTGATCACCTACGAGGGCACACATGATATTCATTTGCTTATAACCGGAATGGATGTGACGGGGTTAAATGCGTTTAAATAAAACAAACCCCCTGTCCCCCTAAAGGGGAACTCAGCTCTGTCTCCCTAAAGGGAGAACTCAGGATGAGGAACAAATTATTTTTCGATAAGTTCTTTATAGTTGTAAGTTGAATTTATTGGGTTACCAGCAGAAGTAATGCTATTTGGCTTGTGTTGTGTCACTCACTTGTGCTGATTGTGATCCTATTGATCAGGATTTGAAATAGCCCGTCCGTGGTGAAGCGTAGGATCACGTCGCAGCCGATAACTATCGGCTCTTCAACGCCGGTTCGATAGTCAACAATTTTTAACAAATAAACCCTTTTATAAAATATAGGGTTTCTAAAGCCCCCTTTAGGGGGTTTGGGGGTTTGTATGAAAATATTTCTTATTGGATTCATGGGCTCTGGTAAAAGTTACTGGGGCAGAAAACTGAGCGAAAAACTCACCCTTCCTTTTTTTGATTTGGATGAACAGAT
>JAICGN010000121.1 GCA_025923075.1 Chitinophagaceae bacterium | reverse complement strand
CGAAGAGCATTCCACTTAATAAAAAAAGCATCGTCAAAAAATTCCTGACATTGCTTTTACATCGTGGAAACATTCTTCGACAAACCCATGGGATAAGGGTAGCTGACTGTTTCATAAACGTGTTTGGTTTAATTATAAATAAAAAAATAAATGCTCTATGTAATTAATAGATTGATTTTCGTTTCAGATCTGTGATACTAATCAGAAGCAATAAACCGGAGCATTCAGGGGGTGATGGAGGTCTTCAGTGGGTAGATAGAAAAAAATGTTCGTAATAGTCAGTGGTAAATTGCAGAGGAGATTGGAAGAGAAAATACGTAATTAAAAAACTAAGGTAAGAGGATTGTTTTAATTTACAATTATTTTATAATTTTTTTTCTAAAATAAGTCGATGAGTATCAGTCGTAAAACTACGATGTTGAAACGATCGAAAGAAAAAAAATCCGGTTGCCAGGTGATTTAAATACCTGAGTTTTTAGTTGCAGGATTTTTTTAGAACCTTTCTTGCAATACTCACAGCTGCTATCTGAAGTACTAAAAAAAATATTTTGAATCCGGTGTGATAGAGCAACACGCTATATAGGCAGAACGATTTATCAAGAAGCAAAAAGGAGAAGATTAATAGAGTGGCTAAGTAATAATTCATTTATGCCTTTCTGAATTTTTAACGCAATTCGTTAGTGTTCCGGATGGGATTAATCAAAGGTCGCTGGTTGATGCTGGAAATAAAAGTACCGCTGGAAGTAGCATCTTCTCCGCGGTACTGTGAAATCATTATTCGATGCAAAACTGCATCAGACGGTGCGCGCACGAAATTTATATTTCAACCTTCAACGTTTTTTGAAGAATCGTGGTTGATGGGCTATCGTGGTGTAGTAACCTTTACTGAACTTGATTTTGGGCCGCGGGTACCGTTAACAACTGCGGCAATTGCGTAAGTGTAGGTGGTGCCGGGACTCACTGATTTGTCAGCGTAGTTAGTATTCTGAATTATCGCAGGAACATACTTATCGCGATAAATCCAGTAAGACGTGGCGTTTGGGACACGATTCCATTTTAGGCTAATCTCAGTCGGGCCTGATGCGTTGGCTGATAACCCCGTGACCTGCGAAATGCTACTAGTGTCCCCTGAACCCCCGCCGGGACGGCGTTTGGATTCAATTTCCGACTGGTTGGGTTGACGGCTTTTATCAGATTGTGCGCATGCCATTGCCATCAGGCTGAGGACTCCGAGAACTACTACCAGGCTTTTCATATTTGGTTTTGTTTAATTTTTTGGAATGATCATTTAATGTCGGTATTGCTATTTAGCAATTTTGTGCCTAGTGCAAGTGTACAAATAAATGAGTAAAATAAATCTCATTGAATGCTCTTTCATGCACGCCTTGATAGTAATCGGGGGCAGAAAAAATGGACGCATTATTTCCAGGAATTCCTGAGGCCTTTTTATAGAAATATTTTTGTGTTTTGAATCCAGTGTGGTAGAGCAACAAGCTCTATAGGTAAAACAATTTATCAAGAATCAAAACAGAAGAAGATTAAGAGAGCAGCCAGGTGATATTTATTTATGCCTTCAGGATTTTTAACTCAATTCGTTAGACTCCCGAATGGGATTGATCAGAGATTCGGTGGTTGATGGTGGAAATAAAAGTACCGCGGGAAGTAGAATCTTCTCCGCGGTACTATGAAATTATTATTCAATCCAAAACTGCATCAGACGGTGCGCCCACGAAATTTCTATTTCAACCTTCAACGTTTTTTGAAAAGTCGTGGCTGATGGGTTACCATGGTGTCGTAACGGTTACCCAACTTGATTTTGGGCCGAGAGTACTGTTAACAACTGCGGCAATTGCGTAATTGTAGGTGGTGCCGGGACTCACTGTTCTGTCAGCGTAGTTAGTGGTCGTTACTATTGCAGGAACATAGCTGCCGCGATAAATCCAGTAGGAGGTGGCGCCAGGGACACTATTCCATGTTAGGTTAACCTGAGTCGGGCCTGCGGCGGTAGCTGATAAGCCCGTGGGCTGCGGAATGCCACTAGTTCCACTAGGTTCCCCTGAACCGCCACCGCCGCCGGGACGACGTTTGGATTCAATTTCTGACTGGTTGGTTTGAAGGCCTTCATCAGATTTTGTGCAGGAGATTGTCGTTAGGCTGAGCACGCCGAGAGCTACTAATAGGTTTTTCATAGTTGATTTTGTTTAATTTTTTGAATGATTATTTAAGCTAGATCCTGCTATTTAGCAAATTTTGTGCCAAGTGAAAAGGCACAAATACTGAGTAAAATAATTCTCATTGAATACTCTTTCCTACACACCTTGAATCGTAATCGGGCATAAAGAGGCGACGTATTATTGCCAGGAATTACTGATGCTTTTCATTGAAGTTTTTTGTGCTTTGAATCCAGTTTATTATGGCAACAACCTATATAATTAGAATGATTTCTCAGGAACCAAAACGGAAAAAGATTAATAGACTGCTAGCTGATATTTATTTTTGCCTTTAGAATTTTTAACTCAATGCGTTTAGAGTTCCGGATGGGGATTAATCAGAGATTCGCTGGTTGATGCTGGAAATAAAAATACCGCGGGAAGTAGCAATCTTCTCCGCGGTACTATGAAATTATTATTCAATCCAAAACTGCATCAGACGGTGCGCCCACGAAATTTATATTTCAACTTCCAACGTTTTTTGAAAAGTCGTGGTTGATGGGGTACTATGGCGTCGTGACCGTTACTGGACTTGATTTTGGGCCGAGAGTACTGTTAACAACTGCGGCAATTGCGTACGTGTAGGTGGTGCCGGAACTCACTGTTCTGTCAGCGTAGTTAGTGGTCGTGACTATTGCAGGAACATAGCTGTCGCGATAAATCCAGTAGGAGGTGGCGCCAGGGACACTATTCCATGTTAGGTTAACCTGAGTCGGGCCTGCTGCGGTAGCTGATAAGCCCGTGGGCTGCGGAATGCCGCTAGTTCCACTAGGTTCCCCTGAACCACCACCACCGCCGGGACGGCGTTTGGATTCAATTTCTGACTGGTTGGGTTGAAGACTTTCATCAGATTTTGTGCATGAGATTGCCGTCAGGCTGAATACTCCGAGAGCTACTACCAGGCTTTTCATAGAGCCTTTGTTTAATTTTGTCATAATGATAAATGAGATTTTACTACTAATGAATGAATAAATTCCTTAACGGGTGCAAAAGTACAAGCAGTGATGTCAAATAGTTCCCAATGAATCATATTGTGGAAAAAAACTCAATGATAAATGCCACTTTATTGATTACAATCAGGCTTGATCTCTCAACTCGTTTGTTAAGTGTCTTATCTTCAGTAGGAATGAAATTCGGGTATGGTTTAAAAAATTTCTGTTAATAGATTTTCAATTGCGTGTAATAGTTATAACATCGGATTAAATTTGTTTTTTAAAATTTAATATGCACAAACTCATTCTTCTACTTTCACTTTTATTTCTAAATACGACGTTGCTTGCGCAAGAAAAACCAGAAGGATTATTTATTAATTCAAAGGCTCCGGATTTTAAAGCGAATGATCAATATGGAAATGAAATACGATTAAAAGATGTTTTGAAGGATAGTGTTGTTGTTTTAATTTTTTATCGTGGTCAATGGTGCCCGTATTGTAATAAACAATTAAAAAAGTTGGAAGATTCTTTACAATTGATAAAAGAAAAAGGTGCAAAACTCATTGCAATCACACCTGAGAAACCTGAATTCATTTCTAAGACGATTGAAAAAACAAAAGCAAGCTATCCTTTGTTATATGATAAAGAAATGAAGATTATGAAAGCATATTCGGTAGCTTTTGAAGTTGACGACAGAACAGTCGCAAGGTATAAAAATGCAGACATCGACCTGGTAACGGCGAACGGGCAAAAGGATAAAGTTTATCTACCTGTACCTGCAGTATACATTATAAGTAAGGAAGGAACCATTCTCTATCGCTATTTCGATACTGATTATAAAAAAAGGGTTTCAGTAATGGAAATACTTGATAACCTTAACTAAGTTTTTATTCGGGCCACATGAGTTTTCCAATTTTTCCATTGCCTCCTGCCAGGTATATCGTGTTTCCAATCCTCGCATACCTGCACACATGAAAACCTTCCTTGCTGATTGAATAAAAGTTTTTTCCCCCATCATAAGAATAATCTACACCATTCAGCCCACAGGTTATGATGGTTTCTTTGTTTAAAAATTCAACACAACTCCTGTAACCATTAGGCGGTGATTTCGGCCGGTCCCAGCTCTTACCTCCATTATTAGAAACAAAACAATTTTTATCGATCAATGAATCAGCAGTGAAATCACCACCAACAACAATGATCTTGTTTGCTTTGCCTTTTTTGAAATTATCGTATACTGCAATCGAATTTGTTCCGGCGGTTTCTTTTCCTTTTGTCATTGGCAGATCGAAAACTGTTTTGTCGTAGAACAACCTTGAATTTTTGCCACCACTTGCCATTATAATAGAACGATTAAATAAGTATCTGAAATTGGTACCACTTGATGCAAAAAATGCTTCCCCGCTATCTGCGACGAATCTTTGTTCTGCAGCCAATTCTTGCCAGGAGTTGCCGCCATCATTTGTTTTGGCCATAAAAAATCTCCCGTCAACGGGATCACCGATCACAAAACCATTTAAAGGATCGCGGAATTCCATTGCATCCAAAAACATTCCTTTGGTTTTATTTTCATATACAACTTTCCATGTCTCGCCGCCATCTGTTGTCTTTAATATATAAGCAGGATCAGCAATTGACATGATGATCGCAGTGTTTGCATCAAAGGCTTCAATATCTCTGAAATCATTTTCTTCAAATCCTTTTACCACCATCCATTTCCAATTTTTTCCTGCATTAGAGCTTTTGCCCACCATTCCATTGCTTCCACTGACCCATACCACGTTATTATTTACTACCGATAAACCGCGAAGACTTGTTTTTACACCCGTATTGAGCAATTCAACCTGCGGCAGGATCTTTCTTTGCGAAAAGATATTATTGGAAAAACCGTTTAGTATTAACATCAGAAAAAACCAAAAAGCTCTTCTAAGATTGATCATAAGATTGTTTTCAGCAAAATAATAAAGTCTTTACGCTTCACGTAGCAGAATGCGTAAAATATTCAGGCAATGCGATTCAAATCAGAAAGCCTTCTTCTCAGCAGATTTTAGTTTGGGAACAGTAAACTTATCCAAAGCACTTTTTTCGGCGATCATTTTTTCAATATCCTCTACTTTACGGGGTGCAAATACTGAAAGCAGCTCGTAACCATCCTGCGTAATCAGGGCATCATCTTCGATCCGTACAGCAATACTCCACCATTTTTTATCGCAGTTGCTATTGGGAGGAATATAAATTCCCGGTTCAATCGTTATCACCATGTCTTTCTTTAATGTTTGTGACGAACTGCGATCGTGAACGTCGAGACCGATATGATGACCAAGTCCATGCGGATAATAAGTTCCTACCTCAGCTCTGTCTTTAATGATACCAAGTCTTAAAAGCCCATCAGCAATTACATCCCTCGCTGCCTTTGACGCATCACTCCATTTAGCGCCATCCTTTAAGACTTTAAACGCTGCTTCCTGGGCTTCATAAACAATACTGTAAATAATTTTTTGTTCTTCAGAAAATTTTCCATTGGCAGGAATCGTCCTTGTTACATCAGCAGTATAACCATGATATTCCGCGCCAACATCCATCAGTAACAGTTCCGTCCCAATTTTAGTTTTAGAGTTTTCCATGTAATGCAATACACAACCGTTTGCACCGGCACCAACAATCGATCCATAGCCCACTCCTTCGGCTCCGTATTTCTTATGAATAAATTCATGCAAACCCTGTATTTCTAATTCCCCCATTCCAGGGTGCACTGCCTTCATTACTTCATTTTGTCCACGACAGGAAATTTCAACTGCTTTGCGTATGAGATCCATTTCCTCCGGGGTTTTAATTTCACGAAGCCTGCCTGTAAGTTCACGGAAAAGACGGTTGTCAAATCTGGAGTCTTTGCTTATCTCTCCCGGGATTTTTGCAATCAGTTTAAACTGCTCTATCAGATCTGAAAGATCCGCCTTGTCGCGGCTGTTATTGCCTGCGTTCTCAGGAAACCTGTCAAAAATTATTTTATCAAATTTTGAAAAATCGATTTGAGCATTTTTAAAGTCTTCACCATTGTATGCGTATTTAAATCCAAGTTTTTCTTTAGCGCCTTCAATGCCCAGTCTTCTACCTGTCCATTGTTCAGCCAATGCATTTTTTTTCTGTACAAAAATTATTTCTCTGTAAACTGCGCCATCAATGCCTTTTTGTTCTTCTTTAAAGATCAGCAACAGCGAATGGGGCTCTTTGTATCCGCTGAAATAATACATATCAGGATTTTGATGGTATAAATATTCAACATCATTGCTGAATGTACGGGTAGGATAGGCCATAACAATAAAAACGGAATTATCAGGCATCAGTTTGCGTAACGCCTCGCGCCGGCCGGCATGAAAATCTTTGCTCAAATAGTCTGTTGGTAAACTATCCTGCGCTTGCAGAGAGACGGATGCACCCAAAAAACAAATAATTGCAAAAAGGCGGTAACGATTTTTTTTCATAAAAGAAAGCAGTAATTGTAAGGGACTAAAATAGTTCTTTTCAATTACCGCCTTGTAAAATTTATATGAATGGAATTAAGTAAGTGAAGGATCAATCATCATCATCTTCTTCTGTATAAGCATCCTCGTTGCTTTTGTAATAAAGTTCCCATTCCTTGATCGCCGAATCGCTTAAACATTCTATAATATCGAAGAGCGGATCCTTTTTCAACTTCCATTCCGTGTCCGTCGGATCTTCAAATTTCATAATAAATAAACAATGATCTGATTCCATGGCTACCTTTATCAATGTGATCATTGAATCTTCTTTCTCTTTCACCAGGTAATAACAACCTGCCTCCAGCAAATCATAAGTATACATAACGCCTCCGCTTTTTGAATAAATATTTTTTTCTCCTTTTCCAATAAACAAGCTGGAACGGGAAGTAGTTAGTTAGAATTTAACGGGTAAAACTGAACTGATGGGTTAGTTTTTCAACAGGGTCAGGAGGTCAAATTTAGGGGTTTTGTTTTGACACCGCCAAGTATGTATGAGCAAATTTTTTTTTTGACAAAAAATTATTTCCACGGGAAAACTGCCGTCCGAAGCGGCTAAAATTAAAGGCCTGAAAAACAGGCCTTTTTTTGTCCGGGTTTAAAAACGGGGTTCTTCGGGCTTAATCAACACCCTGCTTTTTACCAGGTTATTGGCCAAAAGGAGACCATAATAATGGGCAAGGCTCTCTTTGGAGCCAGTGTCAAAAGACTGGGTCTGGGAGGAGTAAATCATCTTTTTTGCAGTGAAGTCGTAAAAGTTACTCTCCCAAAAAAACTTTGTGGCAGTTGTATCATACCCTTCGGTATAAATGCGCTCGTAGGTAGTATAATAATATCGATCGAATTGATCATTATACGGCATATTTATAACTCTCCCCGGCACGTATTGTCTTTCTTTTTCCTTATTAAGAAGTACAATAGTAAGAATAGCATCAAAGCCTTTACTGCTGATGGCTTCAACTGCTTTTAGGGTATCACCGTTAACAAAAGTTCCTGCCGGATATACATCGCTTGCGGCAAATGCTTTGTACCCCAGATCAGTTAAATCTGTGGCCAGATGTTTCTCCATTTTTGACTGTAATTCACGGTCATTATCTTTTAATACTCCCAACACAAGAATTTTGTTATACTTCTTTGGTGACACGTTCGCGTCGGTCCATGTATTTGTTATCTTACTGGTTTGGCACGAGGACAATATGGCGACGCAGAAGATCAAAAATATCTTTTTCATCCAGCCAGATTTTAGAGAATAAAAGTAGCGTCCATTCCTGATGATTTACCTGAGCGCTGTCAGGATTCACCTGAGTATTGTCATGATTTCCGGGAGTGCTGTTAGCGAGCCTGCGATTTTAATAATAAAAAAGCCTCCTGCGAAACAGAAGGCTTTTTGCCGGCGTTAGATACCGTAAATACAACTACGTTTGCATTCTTTTTTCTTTTTCGTTTCAGCTTTTTTTTCTGTTTTCATTTTTTTATTTGATGCAGAAGAAGTGTCAAAAGCTGCGAATGCAATTGCTGTAACACCTGAGGCCAGGATGAGGGCAACGATGGTTTTTTTCATACCTTTTATTTAGTACAGAAAAGTTACGACAGTTTTTTGGGCGGCTAAATTATTTTTTTATGAGTGGTAAAAAATTTATTCACAATTTAAATCCTTTCAGGCCGGGTTTTTTATTGGCAGCCGCCATCAATAAGGTTTGTTTTATTCTTGCGGCTTTTGTTCGGGGAGTTTTTGCGCTGTCGATCCAGAAAAGAAATCGTTTACGATAGCCGGGAGGGAATGTCTGAAAATTTTCTAAGGCTTTTTTGTTTTTGCCCAGAGCTTTTTTCAGTTCATCCGGTAACGAATTATTCTCGGCGTGAAAATCGGAACTATTTAAACTATTCCAGCTTCCATTTTCCCTGGCTTTCTCAATTTTACTTATACCCGCAGGGGTCATTAATTTCTGTTCAATTAGTTTTTCAATTCTTTGCTTATTTATTTTACTCCACACACTTTTTGGTTTTCGTGGCGTAAATTTCTGCATTGTCCTTTCATCGTCTAATTTCCGCGCCGTACTATCGATCCACCCAAAACATAACGCCTCTTCTACTGCATCTGCCATATTGAATTCACTTTTGCCTGTGCCTTTTTTATAATAGATCATCCAAACTCCCTGGGAAGTGGCGTGATTTTTCTCCAGCCATCTTCGCCATTGGCGGCGGGTTTTGGGGTGAGTAGTTTTGTAATCTTGTTTCGGATTTTCCAAAACTCAAAAAATTATTTTATTAACATGGGTTAGTAAATCTAAAATTAAGGAGCAAATTCGGTTTTGTTATATTTGCCCGGCCTCACCCTGACCTTTTCCGCCTTAGGCGGAGAGGCCTTTAATGTTCAGGGCAGCTTTTTTAATAGTGAGCAGTAACGAACTTAAGTTTAAGTTGATGTGGCAGTTAAAAAGTTATTAAAGATTTACAGTACCGCTTCCTCTCCTTCAGGAGAGCAAGACGGAAGGTGAGGTCAAAAAGCTGAATAGAATGGTGAACCTCCAGGTGAGCAATTTGCGTGACGAAACACCAAGTTGGAAGTAAGGGACGGGGAACGGAAACTAAAAGCTGATAACCTATAAAAAATTAATTGGGGAGATGGCTTCGCCTTCGCCTCGCAAGTACCTAAATGGCAAAGGAAAAAGTAAAAGATACGACCAATCTTTTCGATTACAACGAAGAGAGCATCAAATCCCTCGACTGGAAAGAACATATTCGCCTGCGGCCGGGCATGTATATCGGTAAGCTCGGCGATGGTTCATCCCCTGATGATGGCATTTATGTGCTGGTAAAGGAAGTGATCGATAACTGCATTGATGAATACACAATGGGTTATGGGAAAACAGTTGAAATAACAGTCGAGGGGAGACAAGTCACAATTCGTGATTACGGCCGCGGTATCCCGCTTGGTAAAGTGGTAGATGTGGTAAGTAAAATAAATACCGGTGCAAAATATGACAGCAAGGTTTTTCAAAAATCGGTGGGCTTGAACGGCGTAGGTACAAAAGCTGTGAATGCGCTGAGTGGGTATTTTAAAGTAAAAGCAATCCGTGATGGCAAAGAAAAAACCGCCGAGTTTGAGAGAGGATTTTTAATTAAGGAGTATAAGGAAACGAAGACAATTGATGATAATGGAACCATAGTGACTTTTATTCCTGATGAAACGGTTTTCAAAAATTTTAAATTTCATCCGGAATTTTTAGAAAATCAAATTTGGAATTATTGTTTTTTAAATGCGGGGTTAAAAATTGTTTTTAATGGTAAAAGCTTTGTGAGTAAAAATGGTTTGCTTGATCTGCTCCAACGTAAAACCAATGAAGACGAAATTCGTTATCCGATCATTCATTTAAAAGCTGACGATATTGAAGTCGCCATTTCCCATACGAATGAATACGGGGAAGACATTTACAGTTTTGTAAATGGTCAGCATACTACGCAGGGTGGTACGCACCAGCAGGCATTTCGTGAAGCCTATGTAAAGACCATTCGCGATTTTTATAAAAAAGACTACGATTCGGCTGATATAAGAACGGGAATTGTTGCTGCTATTTCAGTCCGTGTAGTAGAACCTGTTTTTGAAAGCCAGACAAAAACAAAACTTGGTTCCGTGAATGTGGCTGACGGCGGCCCGAGTATGAGAAACTTTATCGGTGATTTTTTTGCTAAAGAGCTTGATAATTTTTTACATAAGAATCCAACAACGGCTGAAGAACTCAAAAGGAGAATTGAACAAAGCGAAAGAGAAAGAAAGGAACTTTCTGGGATAAAAAAGCTGGCGAACGAACGAGCCAAGAAAGCAAATCTTCATAACCGCAAACTACGTGATTGCCGTTATCATTTAAATGATGAACCGCCATCAAAAGGTAAGGATGAGTTTATGGCGAAGGTGAATGAAACGACAGTTTTTATTACCGAAGGTGATAGTGCCAGCGGCTCGATCACTAAATCAAGAAATGTAGAAACACAAGCTGTGTTTAGTCTGCGTGGCAAGCCGCTTAATTGTTTTGGACTCACCAAAAAAGTGGTGTATGAAAACGAAGAGTTTAATTTGCTTCAGCATGCGTTGAATATTGAAGAAGGTTTGGAAGGCTTGCGTTATAATAATGTCGTGATCGCTACGGATGCAGATGTTGATGGCATGCATATTCGTTTGTTGCTAATGACTTTCTTCCTTCAATTTTTCCCCGACCTGGTAAAGCATGAGAAGGTGTATGTGCTCGAAACCCCCTTATTCCGTGTAAGGAATAAACAGGAAACTATTTATTGCTATAGCGATGATGAAAGAAAAGCAGCAATAAAAAAGTTGGGTACCAAACCCGAGATCACACGATTCAAAGGGTTGGGTGAAATAAGCCCTGATGAATTTTCATTGTTTATTGGCACTGATATGCGCAAGCAATTAATGCGTCTGGAGCACGGCGATCATATTCAGCAGTTGCTGGAATATTATATGGGAAAAAATACACCCGAGAGACAGGAATTTATTATTGAGAACTTAAAGATTGAGTTGGACAAGGTGGAAGAGGTTGCAATTAGTAATTAAGAATTGAAAATTAATCATTGAAAATTCTTGAAGCAGGAGAATGTCATTTTGGATAAGAGTTTCAAATTCGGGTTGAGAGATTTGAAATTGTATATTCATTTAAAGAAGAAGAAAGTTGACGGTGGGTTATGCTCTCAAATTTTGGATAGTGGGACGTCAATTGGGGCAAATGTTGAGGAGGCCGTTGGTGGTTCTTCAAGAAAAAGATTGGATTAACAAACTCCAGATTGAGTATAAAGAGGCAAGATAGACCAGGTATTGGTTACGTTTGTTAAGAAAAGGAGACATGTTAGAAAAGAAATTAGCTGATTCTTTCTTAAAAGCTTGTGACGAGATTATTGCAATTCTAACAGTGATACTGAATTCCTCAAAAGGAAGAAATTCTTAATTATTAATTTTTACTCCCCTGACTAAGTTAGATATCATACGAAAATCCAAGTCACTTTTCATGAAGTGGAATCTTCACGGATTATTCGAACCGTTTACCGGGTTATTTCTGAACGGCTATTATATGTCGAAGCTCAGCAAATGGAGAAGCAAAACAAAAGTGAATGGTTACAATGATTGGTATCAAGGTAAATGGGATTACAGCAGACGATATAATTTATATGAAGAAGTAAGTAAAGCTGAGAAACTGGATAGTTCATCGATTGATTATTTTGAATTTGGTGTTTGCGGCGGACACTCTTTTAAATGGTGGCTCGATCATAATAAAAACGCAAATTCCAAATTTTATGGCTTCGATACGTTTGAAGGATTGCCTGAAGCATTTGGTCCATTTGGAAGAGGTTCGATGGCTGTCGCCCTGGAATCATTAAACATTAATGACGCAAGGGCTAGCTTTTATAAAGGGCTTTTCCAGGATACGCTGGTTCCTTTTCTTGAACAATATAAAAGTGACAGAAAGAAATTAATTCATCTCGATGCCGATCTTTTCAGTGCAACTTTATTTTCCCTGTCACAATTGTATCGTTTCCTGCGTGATGGAGATGTTCTTTTATTTGACGAATTTGCAGTGCCAAAACATGAATTCATGGCATTTAAAATATTCACAGAAAGCTTTTATGTGAACTATGAAGTGATCGGCGCAGCAAATAATTATTTATTCCTGGCAGTTAAAATTAAAACCCCTAAATCCCCTTAGAGGGGGACTTTTGTAAGAATCTTTTTCCCTTGAGAGATTTCTATTTAGGGTATTTTATAATTAAAAATAATATTCATCATAAGGGATGATGAGTAAGCTCCGCCCGGGGCGGATTTGGAGTATGTTACATATAGTTTTTCAACATGCAGATGTGAACCTGCTGGATGAGGCAATGACCTTGGATGAGTCAATACAAGGCGAAGTGATAGAAATTAAAGACGAATGGGGTGTAGGCCCATTAAAAGATATTGACACCGACGAAGGTTGGGAGGAAAGAATAAGCTGGTGGAGAGAATTGTTAGCCGGTTCCCCCTATGAAAAAGTTGTCGGCACTTTTGACGACAGGGAAACTGTAAGATCAATCAGGGAAAAATTGGATGCTGATGAAACGCTCGAAGCCTGGATATGGATGGGACAAAATCAGCATGATGTTACCGGTTATTACTGGCTGATGCCTCAATTGAAGGCTTACCAGGGACGAATAATGATCTTGTATTTAAATAATCTTCCTTTTATCAATGAGAAGGGCCAGTTATTTTATCCATGGTCGGTGCACGATATTCTTCCAAAGGAAGCAGTGAAAGCAAAAAAACTGGCAAGACCGATTACGTTAAGTGAATTTGAAGTGGATCCAGATGAATG
>JAICGN010000120.1 GCA_025923075.1 Chitinophagaceae bacterium | reverse complement strand
TGCCACTAATTCGAATAATGTATCCAGTTCCCTGATACGTTGTTTCCGCAGTCCGATCAGCCTTACTAATTGTGCGGTGTCGGATTTCAAATCCTCCACCATTGTTATCATGAATTGTTTCTCCCGGTAGTTTTCTACATAGTGTTCTCTTTGATTTTCTGCCAGGAAGCCGGCGAACACAGCAAGAAACAACATAAGGAATTCCCAGAGATAATGCGTCCATTTTTTTCTTGGTGTGTGAGCGTGGGAATGATGAACTTCCATAGACGCACTTTTGAATTAAATGACATACTAATCTACCATTTTATTCTTATCAATTCCCGGATTGTTTATTCCCGCCAGTTTCTTAACTTGTCAATCTTCCTGCCTACCCATTATTTCATTCCTTATGAACCCATTCATTATTTATCACAAAATATTTCTTATGAACCAGAGATCACTGCTTATCATTTTTGCCTTTATTTCAACAATTATCCTGAGCATAGACGAAGGATTTGCACAAACCAAAACAAACTGGAGCCCCGAACAATGCCTGAAACTGAAAAATATTACAGCAGTAGTCCCATCACCGGATGGAAGCAAGGTTGTATATACCGTGCGGGAAGCGGTAATGACCGATGACCGCAGCGAATATGTGAACCAGGTCTTTTTGTGTGACAGCGATGGCAGCAACACCATCCAGTTAACAAGAGGAGATAAGAATTCTTCCAATCCAAAATGGAGTCCTGATGGCAAATGGATCGCTTTCACTTCTTCACGGGATGGAAAGAATAATCTCTACATTCTTCCTGTGGGCGGTGGCGAATCGGAAAAAATAACAGATGTAAAGTCAGGCGTTGGCAATTATGACTGGAGCCGTGATGGCAGTATGATCGCATTCACCATGATAGATGCCGCCGCTGATAAAGAAGAAAAAAATAAAAAATCAAAAAACGATTGGTATTTTATGGATGAGGAAATCAAACAAAATAAGTTGTACGTCCTATGGCTAAATGAAAAAGACACCAGCGGGAAGAAAAAACAAAAACAAGTAGTCAAAGAAAATTATAATGTAAATGCATTTGACTGGAGCGGAGATGGCAAAAGCATTGTTTACAGCCACGGCAAATCGCCCGAAGCAAATGATAATGTGTATAGCGATGTTTCATTGGTTGATATTGAAAGTGGAAAAATTAAATCCATCGCAGCAACAGGCGCCGGTGAATCAAGTCCGTCATTTAGCCCTGACGGAAAATTGATTGTTTACTACTGCACGGCAGATCCTGTTGATTGGTCCGGACCCCGTCATGCAAAAATTTATTCTCTTGCCGATGGAAAATCATGGCGACTAAAAGCAACTCCGGATGAAAATGGCGGAATTGTTGGCTGGACCGCGGATGGAAAAAATATCTTATGGAATGAGGCTAACAAAACCCTGAACAGCATTTATGTTTTAAGCACAGATGGCAAATCTATTACTGAATGGAACAAAGATTCAAAAGATTGGATCGGCGGCGTCACACTCAACAACAACAGCACACATCTTGGATTTATCTTACAAAACCCATCCCAATTTCCCGAAGCATATATCAGCAGGCTTGATAATTTTTCACCCGTAAAAATCACAAACCTGAATGCAGACAATGCAAAGAAACCTTTACCCAAGACTGAAATAATTAAATGGAAAGGCGCAGATGGAAAAGACATTGAAGGATTACTTACTTACCCTCTCAATTATAAACCCGGAACAAAAGTTCCTTTTATATTAAACGTGCACGGTGGACCTGCAGGCGTTTTTCAACAAACTTGCGTTGCAACTAACGCTGGAGCATATCCTCTTGCAGCATTAGCTGAAAGCGGCTATGCAATTCTTCGTCCCAATCCACGCGGTTCTTCGGGGTATGGAACCGAATTCCGCACTGCCAATCGGGCCGATTGGGGTGGAAAAGATTTTATTGACCTGATGGCTGGTGTTGACCAGGTAATTAAGATGGGTGTTGCTGATGAAAGTAAAATGGGTGTGATGGGTTGGAGCTATGGCGGTTTTATGAGCAGTTGGATCGTTGGTCATACTGATCGTTTCAAAGCTGCCTCTATTGGGGCACCTGTAGTTGATCTTGCACATCAAAATCTTACCGATGACATCGAAGGATTTCTTCCCTCTTACTTTAAAACTGATCCATGGAATGACTGGAGCTTGTATGATAAGCATTCCCCCTTACGCTTTGTGCAAAATGTAAAGACACCTGTAATGCTGCAACACTGCGAAGGTGATCAGCGGGTGCCGATCAGTAATGCTATTATGTTTTACAATGCCTTGCGCCGTAGAAGTGTGCCGGTACGTATGCTGGCGATGCCTCGCCAGGGACATGGCCCTGTAGAGCCGACAATGGTGTTGAAAACCATGCAAACGAATGTGGAGTGGTTTGACAAGCATATCGGCAATAAAAAAAGTTTTTAGAAACCTATTAATAATAATATCCCATATTCAATCACCTCAAAACTTTCTATCATGGAAACAACTATTTCAAAAAAAGTTTCCTTGCAGGAAACTCAAAAAAATTTTAAAGCCTACTTTGAGTCACATGATGTGCAGTATGTAGCAGAAGATGCTGTTTTTATTAATATGGGAACGGGTGAAGAAACCCGTGGCCGAGAAGCCATAGGCGCCATGCTTCATTATATCTATCATGTAGCTTTTGATGCACATGCTGAAACAATCAGCTATCTGGTCACGGAGGACAGGGCAATGCTTGAAGGTTATTTTACTGGCACGCATATCGGTGAATTTGCTGGCATACCCGCAACCAACAGGGAGGTCAGAGTGCCACTTTGTGTGACCTATGAACTTGAAAACGGATTTATAAAATCTGCCAGAATATACATGCTGGGTGATGTCATGATGAGACAATTGACGCAATGATAAAATAATTTGTATCATCCGGGAAGTTTGATACCGGCTAAAAACAAGTTTCACCAAGACTAACTGCATGACGAACGGATCAACGACTATGCTGGCTGCACCCGTAAGCCAGCAGGAAAGAATTACTATACTTGATAGCCTTCGTGGCATTGCAATACTTGGAATTTTATTAATGAATATTCCTGGCTTTGGTTTTCCCGAAGTACAATCATCTGATCCATCTGTATTGAATGAAACCGGTATTAATTATAAAACATGGTACATAGTTGATTGGGCCCTTTCGGGAACACAACGTGCCATATTCTCTATCCTGTTTGGGGCTGGCATGATCCTGTTTATTACCAGACTTGAAAAGAGAATGGATGGCATGTTGCCTGCAATTTATTTTTTCCGCAGGCAAATGTGGTTGCTTGCTTTTGGTTTGTTCAACGCCTTTGTACTGCTTTGGTTCTGGGATATTCTTTATGCTTACGCTATTTTCGGGATGCTGCTTTTTGTTTTTTATCGTCAATCACCAAAGACATTATTGATACTTGCTTTTGTGAGTTTGCTGTTAATGACAGTGAGAGAAAATGTAGACTTATACCGGAGCAAAAAAACAATCAGAAAGGGTGAATTGGTTACCAGGATCGACACCACGCAAACAAAATTGACGATCTGGCAACAAGAAGATCTTGAAGCGATGAATGGAATCAAAGAAGAATCTTCGAAAGAAGCTAAGTTAAAAAAACATGAAAAGGAACTCCGGGCTATCGGTGGCGATTATGCATCCTTATATAAAGTGCAGGGCGACAAAAGCGTGCATGTAGAACTATATTATACCTATTTCCTGATATGGGACGTTATTCTTTTTATGTTCCTGGGGATGGCATTCTTTAAAAATGGAATATTACTCGGCAATCGTCCCTACAAAATTTATTGGATCATGTTCATTGGTGGTACCGGGTTTGGTCTTTTGTTATCTTATTTCCGGCAACAGGCGATCATTGATACAAATTTCAGTCAATTTGAATATGCAAAAAAAGTTTCACTTGACTATTTTGAAATTGCCCGAACGCTTCGTTCGCTTGGTTTCTTTGGATTGATCATGCTGATGTATAAATCCGGTTTCTTTAAATGGTTCTTTGCTTTGTTCCGCCCTGTCGGGCAAATGGCATTTACCAATTACATAATGCAATCGTTGATCTGCGGTTTGTTCTTTTATGGAATAGGCCTGAACTATTTTGGAAAATTGGAAAGATATGAGCTGTACATAGTTGTTGCCGCTGTTTGGTTACTCGAAATTATTTGGAGTCATATCTGGCTTCTCTATTTTCGTTTCGGTCCGTTAGAATGGTTATGGCGAAGTCTTACTTACTGGAAAAAACAACCGGTCAAAAAAAACACGTTGGCAACGGATACGACGGGACTAGCCTGAGAATCGCTGGCTATTTAGAGTCCAAAATACAACCTGACGAAAGGCAAACAGTTCTTAAATTTACTTATGCGACAACTCGCCGCAATACTTTTTGCTGACATGACCGGTTATACTGCATTAATGCAGGAGAACGAAACTCTTGCGCGAACGAAAAGGAAACGTTTTAAAGATGTGCTTGAGTCAATGATTCAGGAACACGATGGAAAAATTCTTCAGTATTACGGTGATGGTTCGCTAAGTATTTTCAACAGCGCCATCAACAGTATTAATTGTGCTGTCTCGATACAGCAACAACTGCAAACAGAACCAAAGGTAGAATTGCGTATCGGTATTCACACCGGTGACGTGGTGATCGAAGAAGAATCAATTTATGGTGATGGTGTCAATCTTGCATCACGTATTGAATCAATGGCGGTACCTGGTGCTGTTTTTATTTCAGGAAAAGTCCATGACGAAATAAAAAATCATGAGAACATAAAAACGAAGGAGCTTGGATTCTTTGAATTGAAAAACATAAAAGAACCTGTCAGTATTTATGCAATTGCCAATCCGGGTATTGTTGTTCCTTCTTTTGCCGAGCTAAAAGGAAAAACGAGGCCGCCTGTTAACCGTCTTGCTGTTTTACCCTTTGTAAATATGAGTGCCGATCCGGAGAATGAATATTTCAGTGATGGCATTACAGAGGAACTATTAAATGCATTGACAAGAGTTGATGGCCTCCAGGTCACTTCGCGCACTTCGGCATTTGCATTTAAAGGAAAGCATGATGATATAAGAGAAATTGGCAGAAAGCTTAACGTTGATAAAGTTTTGGAGGGCAGCGTGCGCAAAGCAGGGAACCGGGTTCGAATTACGGCACAGTTGATCAATGCTGCAGATGGCTACCATATCTGGAGTGAGAACTATGATCGCGATCTTCATGATATTTTCCAGGTACAGGATGAGATCAGTGGAATAATTGCAAACCGGTTGAGAGAAAATTTATCGGTAGTTCAAAAAAAAGAAACACTGGTAAAAGCTCCTACAAAAAACATAGAGGCGTATACACTTTTCCTCAAAGGAATGCATTTTTTAAATAAGCTTACACCCGCGGATATTTTTAAAGCAGTTGAATTTTACGAGCAGGCAATTCAACTTGAGCCGAATTATGCGCAGGCTTATGCAAATGTCGCGTCTGCTTATGCATATCTCGGTACCACAGGACAGGTGCCACCTGAAAAAGCCGTTGATATTGTAAACCGCTACAGTGAAAAAGCAATGCAGCTTGATAATACAATTGCTGAAAGCCATATTGCGAAGGCAACCATGCTCATGATGTACGAATGGAATTTCCAGGCGGGATATGAAGCGCTGCAAAAAGCAATACAATTAAATCCTGCAGCCACTGGGGCTTACCAAATGATGGGGCTGTATTACATTTTCACCGGGAAAATTCCGGAAGCAGTAAAAATAATGGAGCAGGCAGCAGAAATGGATCCGCTTTCTCCTCCGATAAATCATTTCCTTGCCGAATCATACTTTTTTGCTGAGCGATATGATGATGCTATACGTGTTTCCGACAAGCTGATCGAGATCGATCCGCAGATGCGCATTGCCATTGAGACCAAGGGTTGGTGTATCGGCATGAAGGGCGATTGGGAAAAAGCGTTGGAGTATTTCAAGGAAGTGCACCGTCTCACTAATCATCCGTTAAAGGGATTATCTCCGCTTGGCTACGCCTATGCAAAATTGGGACAAACAGATAAAGCGTTGGAAATAATTGCTAAGTTGGAGCAACGACAACGCGAGGAGCCCGGTGTAGTTGTTGACGGGGATCTTTTAGGGGTGTGGTGGGCACTGGGTAATAAGGATAAAACCATCTATTATTTAGAACGGTGCGTCAATAAAAAAATGGGACCCGTTGCTTTCTTTTTGGCCTATCCTCCAATGAAAGGAATTGCCGATGATCCAAGAGCAATGGAATTGATAGAAGCCGTGCAGAAACCAACTCGTTGAATTAAGTATAATTTATCTTGTATTACTAAACTAAGAATATGCGAACTCTTGTTATCTTTTTAACAACCGTTTTTTTTATCTCGGCTGCTAAAAACCAGGTATTCGGTCAAGTTGCGGTAAGTCGTTTTGATTCGAATTATCAACCCGCCACATTTACTGATGCTAACCGGGTGGAAAAAATCAGCAAGACTTTCCCTGTGATCGATAAAATTTTTAAAGAATATGCTGCTGCAAACCACTTGCCCGGGGTTGCGTATGGTTTAGTGGTCGACGGTAAATTAGTTTATAAAGGAAATATTGGCTACACGGATATTGAAAAGAAGATCCCTGTTACATCGTCATCACTGTTTCGCATTGCAAGTATGAGTAAAAGTTTTGCATCAATGGCAATTTTAAAATTACGTGATGAAGGCAAGCTGAATTTGGATGATCCGGTTTATTTATACATTCCAGAATTAAAGAATCTAAAGTATCCAACTGCTGATGCGCCACACATCACTGTTCGCCATTTAATGACACATGGCGCTGGTTTTCCTGAGGATAATCCCTGGGGTGACAGGCAACTTGCAGATACCGATAAGGATTTGATGGAATTTCTTGGTAAAGAAATTTCATTTAGCAATCCTCCTGATGTTGCTTTTGAATATAGCAATCTTGGTTTTGCTTTATTGGGAAAGATCATTACAAATGTATCCCGCATGCAATACCAGGAGTACATAAAGAAAAATATATGGGAACCGCTTGGTATGAAAACCACTACTTATGAATATGCTGATGCGGCTCCGGATAAATTAGCACACGGCTATCGTTGGTTAAATGAAAAATGGAACGAAGAAGAATTGTTGCATGATACAAAAGATGGTAGCTGGGGTGCAATGGGAGCCATGCTCTCTTCCATTGATGAATTTGCAAGCTATATGGCTTTTCATCTTTCAGCATGGCCCCCGAATAACGCAAAAGATAATGGACCGATAAAGCGAAGTTCAGTAAGAGAAATGCATCATCCCTGGCGATGGAATGGATTTAATCCAGATTATAAATATCCAAACGGGAGAACTTGTGCAATTACTGCAGCGTATTGTTATGGATTAGGGTGGATGAAAGATTGCGAAGGCAAAACCTATATTGCTCATAGTGGCGGCTTGCCTGGTTTTGGAAGTCAGTGGAGAATAATGCCTGATTATGGAATCGGCATTGTTTCATTTGCCAACCGAACCTATTCACCAATGGGATTTGTTAATCTTAAAATACTTGACACAATTGTTAAGATCGCTCAATTGCAGCCAATGCAATTACCGGCATCAAAAATTTTAGAGCAAAGAAAAAATGAGCTGGTAAAAATGTTACCCGATTGGAACAATGCACAACACAGCGGAATCTTTGCTGAAAACTTTTTTCCTGACTACCCGATCGACACGTTGAAAAAATATGCAAGGGATCTTTATGCAAAAGCAGGAAAAATAATTTCCGTCAAAGAAGTAAAAGCAGAGAATCAATTGCGGGGGTCTTTTATTATTGAGGGAGAAAAAACCGATATTGAAATTTATTTTACCTTGTCACCCGAAAACCCGCCGTTGATCCAGGAGTATCATATTTGGGAAGTGCCAAAGAAAAAACTAAAGAATGAGATTAAGAAATGAGTTGCTGTAGTAGAGCGGAAAGATTTTTGCCGTAAAAACCTGGACGATCTTCTTAAATGTTTCTTTTCCCTCGAAAACTTCTCCGTCTACCATGAAGTATTGTTAACCTGAAATTTCTCTTTTATGAAAAAGCAAATCATTGCGGTTATTATTCCTGCAGCACTTCTTGTATTTGCTTTTATTGCATGTAACAGTAATTCTGAAAAAACAGAAACTGAAGCGATACAACCAGTACCTCCGGAAATTAAAAGCGTGTTTATTAACGGTGATTCGCTCCACTATGTTGATGTTGGCAAAGGTGAAACGATAATTCTAATACATGGCACATTAGGTGACTACCGCTTATGGTTGCCGCACCTGGATACTTTTTCAAAAAATCATCGGGTGATTGCCTATAGCCGGCGTTATGCCTATCCCAATAAGCAGGTGGTAAATGATTCTGCAGATTATACAGTCATACCGCATGCTGAGGACCTTGCCTCATTGATTCAATCCCTGAATGTTGGTCCCGTGCATTTAGTAGGACATTCTTATGGCGCTTTCACCGCGTTGCTTACCACATTAAAACACCCCGAACTGGTAAAAACCGTTACACTTGGTGAACCCCCTGTAGCTCCATTATTAATGAGTGTACCGGGCGGCGATACGATTGCAAATAAGTTTTTTGCCATTGTAAAGCCCGCAGCTGAAGCATTCAAATCGGGCAATGATGAACAAGGAGTTTCAATCTTTGCTGCCTGGGTTATAGGGGACAGTAATTTTTACAAAAGCTTGCCAGCGGAAGCACGCTCCGCTATGCTTGCTAACACACTTGAATTGAGAGGTTCGCTTCTAAGTAACAAACCTTTTCCAGAAGTGAAATGCGAGGACCTAAAAAAAATTCAAACGCCGGTGTTGCTGATGAAAGGAGAAAAGACAACTTCCTTTTTCAGCGTAATAATTGACGAAGTCGATAAATGTCTTGTTAATAAAGAGAAAATAATATTGCCCGGAGCTACGCACGGTCTGCAAATGGAAAACCCCGGCGATTTCAATAAAATGGTGCTGACATTTATAGATAAGCACTAGGCAGTTTATATTGGACCCTTACTCCGTGGGAATCAAATTTTAATTATTGAAAATGATCGGGTTGGGCAATGATGAGCCACTTTGAAAACATTCTTTGCAAAATAGGCATAACTTTATATCAGATCTTTATCACCATCTAAAACTTGCTATTATGAACTACCTGCAACGCCTCGAATATTGGGGTGAACGGCATCACCCCCGGTGGATGGACATCGTACGAATAGCATTAGGAATTTTTCTGGTTTACAAAGGCGTGGACTTTCTTAACAACATGAGTTATTTGGTCAACCTGATGACATCCAACAAATACCCAACATCTTTTTGGTTTATACTGGCCGGCCACTATACGGTATTTGCTCACATCGCCGGTGGTATCTGTCTTGCGCTTGGTGTATTCACCCGTATGGCATGCCTTATCCAGATTCCCATCTTACTCGGGGCGGTATTTTTTGTGAGCACTAATGAAGAAATGCTCAGACCCTACTCTGAACTTTTACTTTCAATAATAGTGCTGTTGTTGCTGATCTATTTTTTGATCGCCGGCAATGGTCCCTGGTCGATCAAAATAAAAGAAGATAAGAGCAAACCTGAATGAACAATGGAGTGCTGGCTGAGGTTATTCCCTTAATGCGGCTTCAAGCTGTTTAACAATAGACGAAAAATTTTGATGAGCATTGTTGTTCAAAACAATGATCGTTTTCTTTTTATCAATAGATCGGATGATCTGTGTTTTATATCCCGGGTTATCACCGCTATGAGATACGATTTTTCCCGATGTAGAATCTGTTTTTAATGACCAACCAAATCCATAATTGGATAAGCTGCCGTCATTTAATTTCATTGGTGTAAATGCTTCCTGTAGTGTTGATTGCTTAATTAATTTTTCTGAGTATAAGGCTTGATCCCATTTCAACAGGTCAGCAGCGGTTGAACTGATACGTCCCGGACCTTTTCGATTACCGAGCCAAATAGTGTAATCGGAAGAAGGAAATGAATCTGCCCGAACCCACTTATTTCTTTCTTCAACATAAATATGCCCGATGGCAAAATTTTTTGTTGCTTTCTTTTCTTCCAATGTCCTGATATCGGTGCTTTTCATTTTTAGTTTTTTGAAGATCCATTTTTGGCATAGTTCTATAAAATCTTTGCCGCTCGATCTTTCGGCAATGCTTGCCAATAAAAGATAACCGGTATTACTGTATTCGTATTTCTCTCCGGGTTCAAAGCGTTTCGGTGGCGCATATTTATTTAAATATTCAATGCAATCGGAATTGCCTGCCACTTTAGTTTTGTCCCAATATCTATCCATGATGTCCTGGTAATCGGGTAAGCCACTGGTGTGAGTAAGCAGATTCCTAATTGTAATTCCTTTATACGGGATCTCAAGATACTTGCCAACTGAATCATCATAGTTTAGCAATCTTTTTTCTTTCAGCCTCATGATGATCATCGCTGTGAATTGCTTTGAAACTGATGCCAGTTCAAAAATATCAGCAGTTTGTAAAGTAATTTGACCTTCAAATTCACGAAAACCAAATGCTTTGTGATAAATTGGTTTGCCGTTTTCAGCGATTAACACCACTCCGCTAAAGCCCGCAGCTATCGGATCTTTTTGCGATTTAAATAAAGAGTCAAATTTATTTTGTTGTGCAGCCAGTAGCTGATTGATAAATAATACAAGACATAGAAAGTATTTCATAAAATTATTTCAGGTGATATTCCTTTTTTATTAATTCTATCAGGTCTTCAGCTAACTGGCCGGTAGTTTTAAGATCTCCGAAATATATCTTTGTCCGGACTGATTTTGTACCGACCCGATTGATGTATTCTGCCAGAAGTTTGGGATCATCATTTATAAATGTGACACCCTGTTTAATTCCTTTTGGTGGGTCCAACGGCTTATCGCCGGAGACAAATGCTTTATGATAAAAAATGCGGGAACTCATGTCAGCAATATTTTCTCCCGCTATTTCAAGACGATCCCTTACCCGCTCCAGACTTTCTATTTCATTCCAATACTGACGAATCGCATTACCAACCGGTTCATTCCGTATCAACCTCATTCCGCCGGCATTTTTTAATTGAGATGAAGTGCGGTCTTCAAACCGGATGTTAAGAAATCGCGTGGTTTTTCCATGCAACAAATAAAGCTTTCTGATATTCTCTTCATTCATCGGGTGATAGTTTCCTAATTCAATTAGTGAATCCATTAGAGCGCTCTGTAGCAAAGCCCGGTTATAAACTCTTTTTATTGTTGCAGTATCTGTTTGTAAGTCCTGTAACATGCTTTTCATGTACTGTTTCTCCCGTTGATGTTCGATATAATGTTCCAGCTGCAGCTCCGCAAGAAAACCACAGAACACCGCCAGGAACAACATTAAAAATTCCCAGAAGTAATGCGTCCATTTTTTCCTTGGGGTATGAGCGTGGTGATGAACTTCCATCGGGTCTGTTTTATTACAAATGATACGCTTTAATAATAAATTCTCTTATATCTCTCGCCCTTATTTTTAACTCCCCCATCCTTCTTCTGAGCGCAATATTAATTCCCTTGATATTGTTGAGAGTCAGTACGAGGGCACTTATCACTTTAGGATCTGACGACTGTAAGTTTACCGGGTCAACTGGCCGTATCACTGTATTCCTTTCGTCTATTGCCTTTCCATAATCATTGCCATTGAAAATTTCCGGGAAATATGGTCGCAAAGCACGCCTCCATTCAACTTGTTCTTCATATATGAACTTTATATACTCAACCTCTTTGTAATAATCTATAATACTGTCTGAAACACTTTTATTTGAAACAAGACGCATTCCGCCTGCATTTCTTAATTGAATAATTGTCCTGTCATTTACACTAAAAATATCACTTCGATGCATCCACCTTAGAAAATAATAAATTTCTCCGGCATGCGTAGCGAGCCCAGGACCATTAAAAACAGCAATTGCAGAATCGGCCCTTGCTATAGTAAGATTACAATAGGCAATCCTGCTATTTAAAGTAGCTGTATCTCTCTCCAGATCTTCAACAAGAGATCGTACATATTGACGTTCCCTGTCTTTTTCAATTTTATGTTCTAACCAATATTCAGCAAGAAAACCACAAAAGACAGCCAGGAATAGCATCAAGAATTCCCAGAAATAATGTGTCCATTTTTTCCTTGCCGTATGTGTCTCGCCGGAGGTGAGATGTGCATGATGATGGACTTCCATCCTTTTGTTTTTTATTATTAAAACTTTGAGGCAGGTTTGGTTTTACCATAAAAAAGGTGAAGTACCCTGCCTCCATTTACTTCAAACCCGGAAATCACACCTTTTTTATCCCGGATAAATTTTAAATTACTCATCCACCAATTGGGACAACTGAATTGATCAGGGCCAATAACGGATAGTTTTGCGTCGGCAAATTTTCGATGCTGGAGAATCAAATCGCCATTCTTCACCATCACGGTATATGCTGCCTCTGTTTCTTCATTGTAATAGGTGCCGGCATAGGCTACCGCTTCTTCCTTTTTTAATACAATTACTGGTTGCCGGGAATATTCTGTGAATCCATTGGGATTTTCAAAAACGACCCGTGTAACTGAGTCAGTTGAAGATGATGTTTCAAACTTCAGGAATGGGCCGTCGTTCAACTGGTATTTATTATTTTCTTTTACTGCAAGTTTCCATTCGGTACCGCCGGCGGTTTGCCCTGCCTGGCGGTTGAATAATTTTCCATTATTCCAGGAAAGATTAAGCATTCCACCACGGGGAGATACATATCTGCCAACGAGCTTTTTTAACAAACTACTGTCAGCAAGAATTAATGCACTGTCGGATTTTTTTTCTTTCGGAGGCAATAATAGTTCGGCAACCTGCATTGCCATGCCGTATGAATTGAAGGAAGAAAGATTGCTGAATATTATGATGCCAAGTTGCTGCTCCGGAAACCGCGTGGCATAAGTTCTGAATCCGGCATCTCCACCTCCATGACCAATTTCTTTCCACCCGTTATACTCGCCCATATTGATGGCAAAAGCATAAGTTATCTTTTT
>JAICGN010000119.1 GCA_025923075.1 Chitinophagaceae bacterium | reverse complement strand
TTTAATTCGGCTTTCCCAAATCCCACTGTTTCCCTGTAGACTTGTGGCGAGATGGCTGCATTTTTCTTAAAAAAGCGACTGAAATAATATTCATCGTCATATCCCAACTCATAAGCTAATTCTTTTATTGATTTATTGGTAAGGTATAACTCTCTCTTGGCTTCAATGATAATTCGTTCAGTAATTAAATTTGTAAGCGTTTTACTAAAATGCTTTTTTGTAATCTTAGCCAATGCATTGGGCGAAATATTAAGCAAAACGGCATACTCCTTCGGCGTATGCTTTGTTCTAAAATCCTTCTCGATCGCATCTTTGAGATTTTGCAAAATAACGGGTTCTTTATTTTCGCCTTTTTTTGGTATAGCATCAGGTTGTTGTTGCATTTTTGCACGGGATGCAGAAATCAGGAAAATTTTCATAAACGAAATCAATAATTCATACTGAGCCAATCCCGGCGGGTTTTGCATTTCTGATTTAATCTGTTCTATTATTTTGTTGAGCGTATTTTGCAATGCATCATCAACCCGAATAAACGGGATTTGATAGATATTATTGAACAGAACACCATTACAGGTAACTTCTGTCTGATGCTTATGGATGCAAAAAAAATCGGAATGAAAGTAAATGGCAACCCCCTCTATCCCGTTTGATGAAAACATAAATGGCTGATAGGGAGTAAATGAAAACAAAGAATTCCGTTCAAAACTATACTCAGAAAAATCAGTCTTCAGCTTTCCACTTCCTTCCTTGATCCAAATGAGCGAGTAATAATTGTTCCTTTGCAAATGGTCGAAATAACTATTGTCCTCAAATGAAAAAAGTTTGAATGCAAGATTTCCATTTTGCTCATTGACTAAAGTGAATAAAGTTTGATTGGTCATTCTGCAATAATTTCCATTTTAATTTACGATTACTTTCTTTAATACTTACATACTAATTTTACATTTACGCAAGGCGGGGGTAAAGGCGGGCGCAGCCAATTACCCTGCAAAACAGTATGAACAACCCCGTTCCTGCGCACGATTAATCGCCCAAATACCTGCAGGCACAACCTTGATGCCGGGCAGTAATCCGCTTACCCAATCTTTTTTTACTTCGTTTGGATTGAGATTTAATGACTGTGCCACCACGCCACCATACACCGTTAAAGCCATGTCGCATACACAAAATAATACCCCGCTATCCTGTAATTCATTAATGCCAATCGGTACAACACCAACTCCTGGAATATTAAAATCACCGTGCTTAGGTTTCCAGAAAGGATTACGTGTTGAGGGTTTTTTGGTTTTGGGATCCTCGGCTTTAAATGTTTCACCGAAATTATATTTCGACCATAAACGATCTTCCATAGCGTAAGGTATAGCCGTGTGACGAAGTACTACCACTACACTGCAATCTTTTTCTGCTGTGCCGGTGGCTACATTTGTCGCAAGAAATATTCTTGGCCAGGCAAAAGGAAAAATCTCATTAGGATGAGGAACGTCGAATACAATACGATGCTTGCCTTTTATTTGTTTAAACCATTCATCAGGATCACCAGGTCCATTTAGAAAATTATTCTCCGCATGAACTGATAAAGGAGAAATAATAGAAGAAAGCCCCATGGCAGCGACTCCGGTTGCGATAGAACCGAGAAACTGCCGGCGTGGATTGTTATCAACATTAGTGCATTTCATAAATTAATTTTTTAATGATTAATAGAATGTTTTTATGCATCATCTTAAGGTAGTTTGTTGTCCTGGAACGTCAGGAGTTGCAAATAGTATGACTTGACCTGGACTTTTAAAGAAATTATTTAATGCCTTTTGTGAAGAGAAATGATTTAATTACTGAAGCTGCTTCAGCATGCTTTTCTTCCAGGACAAAATGACCGCCATTCAATAAACTGGTTTGCGCATCTTTTATATCTTTTTTAAATGCTTCGGCGCCCGCTGCTATGAAAAGTTTATCGTTTTTGCCGGATATGACCAATGTGGCAGGTTGGTATTTTCTGAAATAAGACTGCCATGTATCGTATAATGTAAGATTGGTTCCATAATTTCTGAATAAGGCTAATTGTATTTCATCATTGCCGGTTCGGCTTAAATAATATTGGTCTGTTGTATAACTATCCGGGCTGACTTTTGAAATATCTTCCGCACCATCGGTGTACAGCCATTTGATAGTATCGAATGATAAAAAGCTCCTCGCACCTTTCTCTGTTTCAGCATTTTGATTTTGAATGTAAGCAACCAATGGTTTAAGGGCATCGCCCAATCCTTCGCTATATGCATTTGCATTTTGTACAATCAGTGCCTGGATCAATTCAGGTCTTTGTGCAGCGATACGGAAGCCTACGGGGCCGCCATAATCCTGTACATACAAACTGAATTTCTTTATTTTCAATGCATCAATAAATTGATTCATTGTCACGGCCAGGTTGTCGAAACTGTAGTGGTAAACAGATGGCGATGGTGAACTGCTTTGCCCAAAGCCGGGATAATCCGGAGCGATCAAATGATAGTCTGAGGAAAGGTCATTTATCAGGTCCCTGTACATGTGTGAGGATGAAGGAAACCCATGAAGGAGCAAGATGGTTGGTTTGTTTTTATCACCAGCTTCCCGGTAAAAAATATCCAGACCGTCAACTGTTACCATTTTAAAATTCAGCGTACTCATTTCTTCTATTTTTTTTAAGTGATTAATTGATGCTGCGAAGATCATCAGACTTAAAACAGATAAAAATGGATAACTTATGCTTTTAAATGGACAGTTTTTATTATGAGTTGACGAAGGAACACTACAGAAAACGGAGGGTGACGTAGATCCTGCAGTTACTGAATTTAATTGCCAGCCAACTGACTACTTAACAACGTACCTCAATTGTAATTTAACTGATTTAATAGTTGACATGTCTATTTGTTGCACACTCAAATTCGTGGAAGCCTGATAAGCGATGAATCTTTCATAGTTTGATGCGCCTGCTTTTTCCGGGTTGACCTCCACCCAGGGTGACGAAACTTGCATTTTCTTGTTGGAAATGTTATCTATTTGCAAAGTGCAGTCAACCTGGTTCCGCGCGGTCGGCTCTAAAATAAATTGCGTGCTGTCACCCAGGAACCTATACGTGCCCGACCATAGGGCATTGGATGCACTATAGCCCCCTGTTCTATCAAAGCTTAGCTTATACAGGCTGTGGTTGGTCACTACGGAACCCGTTAAATAATAATACCCTCTATCAGTTGCGATTACATACATATAAAGTTCCCAGTTAGCAGAGATGGTTGTTAGCAAATCAATTTTGGCAGGCGGGGTGATTACTTCTTCTTCAATATGCTTAGAGCATGATGAAAAAATAATTGAGGCAAGGACGCAGATGGTTATGTAGATTTTCATTTCATCAGAATTTAATTTGTATGCGAAGCATTTCAAAGAATGAAGTATTTCCGAAAACTTCTTGTTTTGATCCAATTCGTAGATAAGGTAACCTTTTTTTTGTATCCTATAGAAAAGATAATTTCTTCCGACAACAAGGATGGCCCTGCACATAGGAGATGCTGTGCATCGATGTCCCCTAAAATAAATTACAGCAATATTGCCTGCCCCTTCGGAGCAGATGCTTAGTCACAGACTAAGCATAACGATTCTATATTTTTGATATACGTTATTAGTTCGAATAAAAAGGAACACTGCCTTCAATGAGGGATCTTATTCTTGTTTTCAGAGTAAGGATCCATTTTCTTTGTTTCATCAGTAAAGTCGTTTTCCATACTCCTGATCTTACTCCACGATGAAAGCAAAATAAGAATAGCTACGATTCCTACTACCGCTAAAATGCTATCCGGATTCATAATTTTTCGTTTATAGCTTTAAAAAGAGTTGTTACTAATTCAAATATTTCAGCTAATATTCTAATAGTTGTGCCAGATGATGCTGATAATTAAATTGCATACTACTTATCTGCAATTACGATTTAGACCTTGCTTCACATTTCCTTTTTCAGTTTGGCTTCACTGTAAATATCCATTTATTGTATCCCCTGAAGTAAGAGTGATTTCACCTTAATCCACCCCCGTTTTCTCACGGTTATGTTATCCATCAATACCTTATTGAAGTTTGCTTCTTAGCGAACGGGCATCCCTTTGTCTGTTGGCCATGATACCAAAGGATACCTTATAATTTTCACATACTTTATTGATTTGAAGAAAGAACACGAACGACACGAGGGGAATTAAAAACCGGCAAGTACATATAAAGGCACCAATAAAAATTCACCAGCGCCAAACTGTCTCCCGCTTTGAATTTCATCAAGCGAAAAATTAAAAACTCTGTTATGAGAAGCCTTATTGATATCCAATGGCAAATTCAATGTGATCTTCGTGCCAACTAACTTTTCGATGTGCTTTCTTTGGCTATTATTACTCTGCGCCGGGTACATATCTTTTATTGTCATTACTTCCTTTCCAAGTTTTCTCGAATAATAAATATTATACTCATAAACCAGTAAGCCAGAAAATTTAGCGTTAGGTGAAATAACTGATGGAGATTGAGCCACTTTAAGTTTTCCCTTATCTTTTTTTATATAAACTACTTTCTTCTCAATATCATTTTCAGTCATTTTTATTTCATTCCAATTGAGTTTAATAACCGAATCAGATTTGTTAGTAAAATCCATCTTTATACCCTTCGAATAAAAATTAAATGAAATCAACAAGGTATCATTCTCATAAGATAGTTTTTGAGTTTCTTTTGATTCCTTCATTGAAAACTTATAACTATACATGCGGGGACCGCAACTGTAAAGGCCTACCAGGAGACCGATGTAAAATAACTTTTTCATAATTGTAAATTTTCATAAAGCTATTGTTCACAATAGCCGATTGAAAATTGAATTTTGCGGCGAAGAAAGTTGTTTTGCAAATTTTGCAACAGACACTATACGCCGCGGGTGGTTGCTTGTAATGGCCCTTTTCATAGTGCACTAAGCATTGCGGCAAAAAGTCCGCTGAGTAAAGCTGCATTGCCGGTGTTGCTTGTGAAATTTGTTGTTTCATCACCCGCATGCTGCGGAGAGGCAAAAATTAATCCTGCTACAATTAATACAGCAATCCCTGTTATTTTGGCGAGTGTAATAACATTATTCAGTGTCCCTCCCTTTCTCACCCCCCGGTAATTGATCCATGTTAAAATACAAATGGTTAGCACCGCAAGAATTTTTATACCGGAGCTTGCAAAAGGATAAATAAAATGGCCTAATGAAAAAGAATTATATGCATGCAGAGGATCCGGAATCGGGAAAACGGTATTGATCGATTGGGAGAAAATAAATGCTAATGCTGCAATAGACCCGCTTCCGCCAATGATAAAAATAGACCACCCGAAAAGAAAGGAGAAAAAATCTCCAAAACACAAACGCAGATACTCATAGGTGCCGCCACTTTCTTTGGTTAGTGAAGCGAGACCCGCGTATGAAAATGCACCACACAAAGCCATAAGACCTGCGACAATCCATGCTATTACAATCCATGGCGCATCGGGCAGAGACTGGGCCATTGGTGTAATTTTTTTAAATACGCCAGAGCCGATTACAATTCCTGCTACGAGTAATATAGCAGTAGGCAAACCCAATGCCCGGTTCAATGGTATTTTTGATCGGTCGGTTGCTGTCTGTGTGTCGCTCATTATTATTGTATGTCATTTAAAGATGAACCTTCCCTTTTATGCATTTTATCAATAAGCATACTTGAATATACGTCACTATAAGAGGTCCTTCCAAAAAACAAAAGTTGATTGTATTTATGCATTATATTACTCAACGTAATGCTTAGTCAACAACTTTGTCCCGCAGTATTGCGCCAGACGAAGAATACCCTGTCCCGATCTGTCGGGAACAATCCTATAATTTTTATACTCGTTATTGGGTTAAAGAAAGGAACACTTATCCCGCCACATGCGGGACTACCGACAACGAGGGGCGGCCATCAACTAATTGTTTTAAAAAGCAGCTTTCTCCCCCACACCTTTTTCTTTTTTCAACTTATAGATTTTTTCAACTTCTGTGGTCGTCTTGCCAGTTAGGTTTTCAGCGCCGGTTTTGGTAATGACGATAGTATCCTCGAGGCGAAGATGAATTTTAAGTTCCTTATCTTCTATGATAGGCTCTACATTAAAAACTACGCCTTCCACAAATGGTTTATCATACGGGCCTACATCATGAACTGCCATGCCAACAAAATGACCAATGTATCCCGGAAATAGTTTTTCATATCCATGTTTGATATAAACTTCTTTGGCCACTTTTACAAGATCATCTACTGTAACTCCCGGCTTCATTGCAGCAATCACTTTTTCTTCCACTTCTTTTATACAGTTATACATTTTCAGTTGCACATCGGTGAATTTATCACCAACCGGCCACGTACGGGTAATATCTGTAGTATAATAATGATGATCCGGCGCATAGTCAAGCAATATCACATCTCCATCTTTCATTTTATGATTGTTTGCATTGTAATGCCAGGTAAGACCTCTTTCACCAGATGCGGCAATAGCAAAATAAGCCGGGCCCTGTGTGCCTTCATTCTGGTAAATAAAATCGCAGGCAGCTACAACCTGGTATTCATACATACCGGGACGGGTTACCCGCATAGCTTCATCAAAGCCAAGTGCACCGATACGTCCGCATTCACGGATAACATTGATCTCTTTCTCATCTTTCACCCAACGCATCATATCCAGAACAGGCGTAAGATCTTTAACGGCAACTAATGGAAAACGTTCCTTTACTTTATTAATAAAATTTATCTCCTTAGCTATACGTCCATCCCAGGGATCATTCATATGATCAACCCGGTGTGCAGCGCAACGGTCCCTTGACATCTCGGCAGTTTCTTCAGGTGCAAATAGAATATGAAATGCTTGACCTGATGATGCGTAACGATTAAGCGTCGCAGTAAAATTGTTATTGGAAACTACCCTGTTCATTTTATAGGTCGCAGCATCTTTTGGACCGGGAGTGATCCAGGCTTCCTTTTTAATATCACCCGACATTCTATCAGGAACAAATAGTGTAGCGGTTTTTGCTTTACCATCCAGTATCAGTTTGGCATTGGGTATCTCCACACCGGTGAGATAAAAGAAATTATTATCCTGCCTGAATGGTATATATCCTTCTGGTAATTCTGCACCATGCAGGATTGCAATCCCATCGCCGATCTGTTCAATCACTTTTGCTCTTCGCTTTGCAAAGTCATCCGGTGTAAAATATTTAAACATTTCCTGTGCACATAAAGTATTTGCAACGATAACAAGGATGATGAGCAGTTTGAACTTACTTGTGTTCATGATGAATAGTTTGATGAATGTAGATATTCAGAAAGTTAAATTAAAAAACTGATAGAAGTGATCTGAATATTTTGCCTACCCGGGGGCTCTTGTCCGTAATGAATTCGGGAATTGTACGCTGTTGGCAGATAGACCCCGCAGTTATTTTATTTGTACTTCTTATCCTGGGTTCTGTCATTTTCCTTCATGTATGTTGTGATTGCTGCCCGTCAGGACCGCGGGCGGGCGGAAAAAACCGTTTCATTAACTTATTTCAATTCAGATTTATTTAAATAGAAATCAGTAAAGCCTGCTAACCAGGTATCCTATTCAGTAAGCAGTAAAAAAAAGTCCGCAGGTGCGGACTCTTTATGTTTTTCCTATCCTTTGATTGCTTTCAGCACACCAAGGTATTGTCCATTTTTATTCAGAATATTTCCGGTCCGGTCTACAAATAACCTTGTATTCGTATTATCATGGATCGCGAAAGGATACTTTGAATTATTTAGTCTGGACAGCTTACCCACCGTATGCCAGTTATTATTGATCATCCTGAGTACATTCAAACCGTCAGTCATATAGTAGCTACCATTTCTAGTCTGATCTGGCTTGAATAATACCTGTCCCAGGATATTGATAACGGTTTGCAAAACTGCCGATCCGGTCGACGCTCCCGATCTGGTAGGATACCGTGTTGTTCCACCAGAAGTTTGTACGGGTCTTGTCGGCTCTTTTGTTTTCGCAACGTCTCTTCCTGTCACTTGCCCACCGGCACTCTTCCAGCCGTTTTCAATTGCTGCAAGTCGATTGGATTTTCCAGGATGAGTTGCTGTCGTGTTTTCACTTGCGATCAATTTCATAGTCGCTTGTGCGTCTTCCAGGCTTGCACCCATTTTACGCAAAGCATAACCTGAGAATTCGTCAGCTTCCAGTTCGGTCGCAGGGTTGCTACCCTGGCCTGAAACTGTATGACCTTTCAAATGATGTCCGACTTCATGTGCCAACACACTGATGGAAGCCCACTGGTTACCGGTACGTCTGTCAAGTGCATTGATAAAATTCGGATTGTACAGCACATATCTTTTTCCGCCGTATGCGACCGCTGCTGCATTCTGAATATTCGCTTGTCGGATCTCAAAATTTGCACTGAGGCCCACTGCATCGAGAATATTCTGGATGATCTGCTGGCCCTCTGCCACGCTTGCAAAATTTGATGCCGGAACTGACCAACCCGGATTATATCTCACGGTAGCATGCGAACCTATCCGGATGTTTGATTGAGCGAAAATTTGAAAGGATAAGAAAAAACTAAATAATGCGAGTAAAGATTTTTTCATTTGATTTCCTCCATGGATTTTAGTTAAAAACCATAGAAGTTTCATAATGCATGCCGTTTTGTGTTAACTCTGGTTGAGAGAAAATCTATTAACAGAACGTTTTTTTGATAGAGTTAAAGTGTTTTTTTCTGCATGCGTAAAATGCTTTTTAATATCGCATCGATATTGACATAAATAACACGTTGGACCGTTAACATTTCAACGATGAAATTTTTTTTCTTTTTCATGAAATTTCCAGCGCCTTCTTCTTCGTCTAATTTAGAGCAATAACATCTTTGATGAATGCAAACGAAAAAGACACGGCCTACATGAGAGATCTTGCCTACCAAACATAATCCTGCTTGCAGGAAGGGACAAAAGATTTCTTATTATTTTTTATTGGTTTGAAGAACGAAGGAACTCTTCCGACAACGGTGATTTTTTCTTTGCAGCAAAGAAATACAATTTACAACTGTCCTTTCAGCTTTGCAACCAGCCAGTTTGTTATTTTCTCATTCTGTTCCGGGTATGTCCAGTGACCGGTTTCCTGCGCTATAAATAATTCTTTCGGCGCTGTGATCACATTATATGCTGCATACATAGAAGTAGGCGGACAAGTTTCATCATTAAATCCATAAGTATAGTACCCGGGCACTTTTACCTGCCGTGCAAAATTGACCACATCATAATAACCGGCTGTTTCGATTTTTTCCTTCTTATTATTGAATGCAAGATTATTCTTATCAAACAGATGCGGCCAGCCACCGGCACGTCCTTTTAAATATCCCGTAAGATCAGACAGTGCAGGATATATCGCAACCAAATATTGCACTCTCGGATCAAGCGCTGCAGTAACTATAGATAAAGCGCCACCCTGGCTGCCTCCTATTACTCCAAGATTTTTACCATCATATTGCGGAAGACTGACAATAAAATCGTTGGCACGAATACAACCGAGGTAAACACGTTTGTAATAATAGCGATGCTTGTCATCAAGATTATAATTCCAATATCCCGCCAGTGAACCAGCCATAAGATTATTGTAAACGGATACATCCATATTTACAGGTACACCATGAATACCGATCTGAAAAGTAATAAACCCTTTTTCAGCATTGGCAATATCACCATTATAAGCCCTGGCTCCTGCACCGGGAACCTGAAGTATTGCCGGGTATTTTCCATCTTTTTTGGGTACACATAAGATGCCATACAATCTTGTGCCCACTCTGAAATTCTGAAGATTGACATGGTAGACATTTACATTTTCCGTACAACGTTCAGGCAGCAATGTCATTCTTGCATCCATCGGAACCTTTGCAAGATCAGTTTTGGCTTGTTGCCAAAAAGCAGTGAAATCTGAAGGAATGCCAATCGTTGGTTCTATTTTCGAAGGACTGAATGCGGCTGTTGCCAATCCACGATAAGTTTTATCATTGAGAGTAGTTGTAGCAATACAACGAAGAAATCCCGGCTCTTTCATAGTGCCGCCGTCAACGACCAATATTCCATTTGCGAGCATAAGTGAATCTTTTTTTGCAGGTTCCATTTTTTCCGGACCCGTTTCATACTTAACTACCGCATTCTTTACAGCATTTCCATTTTGCAAGACGGTAATGGTGAATTTCACTTTCTCACCGGTTGTGTAGTTCCAGTCAGCATGATCCGGAGCCACTATTACCTTTATAAGCTGTTCTGCAGGCTGTGCATATATAGTATTGACCGATACAAACAGGGCAAATACCGTGATGATCCGGATTGATCTTTTAAAATTGATGACAGACATAGAAAAAGTTTTTTGAAATGTACGGAAACAAATTCGAAATGCACCTGATACAAAAAAACCGCGGTATCGTCATGAAAGAATATCCATTCTAAATTTCAATTGATTTCAATAAGTAGTTTTGCGGTTCCTGCGGAAGCGATACCTGCCGGCAGGGAGGCTTAGTTACAAACTAAGCATAGCGACTCATTCTTTTGTGAATTTTCCAGCGCCTTCTTTTTCGTCTGCCATAAAACATCAACTGCGATAAAGAATGCAAACGAAAAAGATAGCGCCTCCATGAATTACCAATAGCACGAAGCAACAACTTCAACCTATCAGCTCAATAAATAATGCAATTACAAAATATAAAGACTGTTCATGTGCGTTGGCCTGCCCGGCCGGTGGAGCATCGGGCCGGGCTTGATTTTTTTGGTACTTTTTGCATCAAGGCAAAAAGTACAGCAAACTCTTTGAGGCAAATAAAAGGAAGAACTTGCAAACTATTTTGAACAAACAAAGAAAGAAAATAGAGTTACGATATAAAGACTGTGAATATCCCCCGCTGGCGGGGGCCGGATGTTCGAGCATCGTAAATGATCAATCGGGGGTGGATTAGAAGGCAAGGTCTAAGTCCACCCCCACATGTAAAATCCTTATAAATGAAATACTTCCCCCGCCAGCGGGGGACAATGCACACTCCTCTCTTTGCATATTATGCAACATATCTCCTTACCTTCAATCATGAGAAAACTCATCTTCACCCTTCCAATGTTACACAAACGATCAATGCGCCATTTTGCAAGCCTTGTAAAATGCTTAGCAATTCTCCCCGCATTTTTTATACAAACCCTTTGTGCCCAGAAAACAAAACCACACAACCCTGTTATTGAAGGATGGTATGCGGATCCTGAAGGTGTTATTTTCGAAAACAAGTATTGGATCTTTCCGACCTACTCGGCCAAATACAGGCAACAGGTTTTTTTGGATGCCTTTTCCTCAACAGACATGGTGACCTGGAAAAAGCATCCTAAGATCATTGATACCTCTATTATTAAATGGGCCTACATGGCTATGTGGGCACCAAGTATTGTAAAAAAGGACAACAAGTATTTTTTATTTTTTTCGGCAAATGATATTCAAAGCATAGCGAGAAACGGCGTGAAGGACGATACACTTGGCGGAATAGGTATTGCTGTAGCTGATAAACCAGATGGTCCTTACAAAGATTATTTGGGCAAGCCACTTATTAACCAGTTCTATAATAATGCACAGCCAATTGACCAGTTCGTATTCCAGGATAAAGACGGGCAATATTACATCATCTATGGCGGGTGGGGACGATGCAATATTGGAAAGCTCAATGAAAATTTTACTTCTTTGGAAAAATTCCCGGATGGTCAATTAGTGAAAGACATTACGCCAAAAGATTATGTAGAAGGGCCCACCCTATTCATAAGAAACGGAAGATATTATTTGATGTGGTCTGAAGGTGGTTGGACAAACAATACTTATAAAGTAGCCTATGCAATTTCAAATTCTGTGTTTGGACCTTTTGAAAGGCTTTCCACTATATTGGAAGCAGACGAAACGATTGCGACTGGTGCGGGGCACCATTCAGTGATCAACATTCCAAATACCGATGAATGGTATATTGTATACCATCGTCGACCGATCCCAAACCTTGACCGCGACCACCGGGTAACCTGTATAGATAAGCTCTATTTCAATGAAGATGGAACTATTAAAAATGTAACGATGACTTTTGAGGGAGTAAGGCGTAAACTTAAAGGAAAGTAGTTTATGAAACGATTTAAAACAATATTTCTGATCACAACTTTATTTAGTACGATCAGTCAAAGACAATTCTTTGGGCAGACAATGTTTGCGACCTCTCCCGATAGTGTCCAGATCGCTTACGAAATACATGGTGACAAAGCACCTACGCTGGTTTTTGTTCACGGGTGGTCCTGTGATAGAAGTTATTGGAAGGAACAGCTCGAAGCACTCGCAGGCAATTATAAAGTAGTCGCTATTGATCTTGCTGGTCATGGCGAATCCGGTCTTAGCCGGAGATCATGGACCATCGAAGCATTTGGTGCTGATATTGTAACGGTCATAAAAAAGCTTGGCCTTAAAAATGTTATTATGATTGGGCACTCGATGGGTGCCTGCGTGATCGCCGAAGCAGCACGACAATTGCCACGGGATATTGTTGCAGGTCTTGTTTTTGTTGATCAATACAAACAGCTTCACACACCACGTACACCGGAAGAGATCCAGGCATTTGCTACGCGATTGGAAAAGAAATTTTCGGATTCGGTGGCAGCATTTGTTCGAAGAATGTTTCATCCTAAATCCGATAGCTCACTCGTTGAAAGAGTGGCGATGGATATGTCGTCGGCACCTCCTGCTGTTGCACTTGCAGCATTCAGATCTACCTGGGCATATAGCAATCAAATAACTAATACACTTGAAGAATTGAAATTACCTGTCATCTTCATCAATTCTGATAACAGGCCAACTGATACAGCTTCAATAGAACGTTATGGTGTCCAGGTAATGATCATGCCAGGCGTTGGTCATTTCCTGATGATGGAAGATCCTGAGAGGTTTAACGTTCTTCTTAAAACAGCGATCGGCAAGATTGTCCGTTGATTATTTTTTATTCGTTTGAAAAGAAAGAAGGAACACTACTGATAACAGGAGGCGGAAAGACCCCGTAGTGACTGAACTGCAACAATTTCTTCGTAATTTTCTTTTCAATTGCTTTTTGTAATCGTTTCAATCATTAATATAGCTTGTAATGCCAAAAAAGCTATTGCACATTTTCCTATTTATTCTTGCATCTTCATTTTGCATTGTTGGATCTACCCAGCAGGTAACTCCTGCTCATGATACGATCATCACCGATACAGTAGCCAAAGA
>JAICGN010000118.1 GCA_025923075.1 Chitinophagaceae bacterium | reverse complement strand
TTTATTTTATCAGCATAGCTGGTTCCAATTTTCGCATATCATTTGCAAGATGACACTACATACGAGCTTGCCATTGTTGGCGGTGGACTTGCCGGTCTTGCCTTATCAATTCAAATTGCCGGAGAAGGGTACAAGGTTATTCTTTTTGAAAAAGAACAATATCCTTTTCATCGTGTTTGTGGTGAATATATAAGTCTTGAATCATGGGGTTTTTTGCAAAGACTTGGAGTCGATCTGGAATCATTGAATGTATCGCACATCAAGCGACTTCGTGTATCAGCACTAAATGGACGATTATTTGAGCAGGAATTACCTTTAGGGGGCTTTGGGATCAGTCGTTACAAGCTGGATCATACATTAGTACAAATTGCAAAACGAAGCGGTGTTAGGGTATACGAGCAAACCCGTGTGAATGATATTCAATTTTCTGAAGGAAATTTCAATATAGAATCGTCGAAAGGAAATTTTAAAGCCAGGGTAGCAGCTGGCTGCTATGGCAAGAGAAGCAATCTTGATGTAAAATGGAAGCGGCCTTTTATTGTTGCAAAAAAAAATAAATTGAATAACTACATAGGAATAAAATACCATATCCGGTATAACTTTCCCAACGACCTGATTGCACTTCACAATTTCAAAAAAGGATATTGCGGCATTTCGAAAGTAGAGGATGATCAGTATTGTATATGTTACCTGACAACGGCCGATAATTTGCAAAGCAGCACCAACGATATAAAAAATATGGAACAAACAATTCTTTCAGCCAATCCTCATTTAAAAAAAATATTCAATGAATGTGAAAAGATAAGGGAGGACCCGGTGATCATTTCACAAATAAGTTTTGATAAAAAGGAGTTGATAGAAGATCATGTGTTGATGATTGGTGATGCCGCCGGGATGATCACACCATTATGCGGGAATGGGATGAGTATGGCGCTTCATGCAAGTAAAATTGCCGCCGAAGAAATACGGAAATTTTTAAATCGAACTAATTCAAGGGAGCTGATGGAACAAAATTATTCTGCTGACTGGAACAAAAGTTTTCAAAGCCGGATGCGGGCCGGTCGAATGCTTCAGCGATTACTTAGTAATGATGGGCTCACTACTTTACTAATAACACTTGGAAGATTTTTTCCTGTACTGATACGAACATTAATCAAAAAAACACATGGTAATCCTTTTTAATTATTTTGTTTTCCCCGCTGATAATAAAACGCGGTGGACATTTTCTTTGGCAATATTCTCAATATGCCCGACATCACATTGGCTAAAAACCCCGGCACAATCAACATTTTCCCTTTTAGTGTTTTGCGTACTGCTTTTTCTCCAACTTTTTGTGGAGTGCGGGCCATTTTGTCGCCAAATTTCCCCAATTGTTTTTTAGTTTCTTCGACGATCTCAGGTTTTGTGTATACGGGTCCTGGTGCAAGACAACTCACATTAATATCTTTATCCTTCAATTGATAATGCAAGGAATAGCTAAAAAAGATGACCGCAGATTTCGTGGCCGAGTACATATTCTTTATTGGTATCGGTGCGAAGCCGGCCATGCTTGCTACATTTATAATATAGGAAGGCGCGTTCTTCTCCAATAGGGGAAGTAGCATAAGGGTCAGCGCCATGCACGATTCTACATTCAGCCTCACCATATATCTTAGTGTGTCAAGAGTTGTGTTGAGATAATCTCGTGAGCCGCCGGCACCTGCCACATTGCAGAGAACCTTAAGTGGAATATTCCTTTCAATGCACCATTGGGAAATTTCACTTGCTGATTCTTCTTTGCTCAAATCACAGGAAAGCAATTCTACATCAATGCCATAGCCTGATTCAAGTTTATTTTTTGCTGCGGCCAGGCTATCCCAGTGCCTTGCAATAAGAATAAGATTGTACCCACGTTTTGCCCATGATTCGGCAAGTGCATATCCAATTCCTTTACTGCCACCTGCGATCAGGGCATAAGGCCGCGTAAATGTTGTGTCAATTTTCTGTTTCAAAATGTTTAATGAGTCAATTGAATGCGTAACCTGGCAATAATCGTTGATCGGCATCAAAAACCAGAGCCACAGAAAAGCAATTTGTTTCATACTCTTAAATAGATGTTGCAATGATTATGCCGTTAGAGAAAGAATATCCTGTTGACAGACAGGGATTAAGGCTATTATTATTTTATTCTTACATTCGCCATTCATTTGCAGCCTATGCCGTCCAACGCTAACCGACAGTTTCTTGATTTCGAAAAACCGATCAAGGACCTGATTGAAACGATAGAGAAGTACAAGCACGATGCGGAGAAGAACAAGATGGATATGAGTGAGCCTGTCCGTCAGTTGGAAGAGAGCATTTTGCAAAAAAGAAAAGAGATCACCCAACATCTCACCAGTTGGCAGCGTGTACAGTTGAGCCGTCATCCCGACCGGCCGTATACCATGAAGTATATTGAAAAAATGACCAGCTGTTTTCTCGAATTATTTGGTGACCGTAATGTAAAAGATGATAAGGCCATGATTGGCGGTTTTGCAAATCTTGCCGGCGAAACCGTAATGGTCATTGGGCAACAAAAGGGTATTAATACAAAGATGCGACAAATGCGAAATTTCGGAATGGCAAATCCGGAAGGTTACCGCAAAGCATTACGTTTAATGAAGCTTGCTGAAAAATTCAATAAACCGGTTATTACTTTAATCGATACTCCCGGTGCATTTCCGGGCCTTGAAGCGGAAGAGAGGGGACAAGGTGAAGCCATTGCAAGAAATATTTATGAAATGATCCGTTTGAGAGTGCCGGTTATTTGTGTCATCATCGGTGAAGGCGCAAGCGGGGGGGCCTTGGGAATTGGCGTTGGTGACAGGGTCTATATGATGGAGAATACATGGTACACGGTGATCAGTCCCGAAAGCTGTTCATCGATACTTTGGCGTAGCTGGGATAAAAAGGAAGTGGCAGCAGAACAGCTTCGACTGACTGCTGATAAGATGCTTGGCTTTGGATTGATTGATGGGATCATTCCTGAACCCGATGGCGGCGCCCACTGGGATTATAACCAGTCAGCCGAAATATTGAAGAATCATTTGATACCCGTTGTCAAAGAACTGAAGCAGATATCTGCCGAGGAAAGAGTGAGTCAACGAATCGTGAAGTTTGGAAAAATGGGCTTCTGGGAGGAACTATAAACCCCTGTCCCCCAAAAGGGGCGACTTAGATCGAATCATTCAATCCCTGGTTAGATACTCTCGAAATTCGAGTTTGTTATTTATGAGGTCAGCTTTGAATTGCTATTTAGCTTCCGTTGTGTCACTCACTTATACTTTCTGTAACTTCACTTAGCGTAATCATTTTGACTTTTTAATTTTTAATTTGAAATATGTCTCTTCGTGAAATGTTTCGTGGTACTGGTGTAGCAATTGTTACTCCATTTACACAAGATGGCAAAATCGATTGGCCATCATTTGAAAAAGTCATCAATCACATAATTGATGGCAAGTGTGAATATATTGTTGTGCTTGGCACAACGGGAGAAAGCGGCACTGTTCATGGTAAAGAGAAACAGGAAGTTTTTTCGTTTGCAAATAAAATAACTGCGGGCAGAATTCCGGTTGTTGCCGGCATTGGCGGCAATGATACACATGATGTGATCGAAGGATTTAAAACTTTTGATCTCACAGGCTATGATGCGATCCTTTCAGTAGCTCCTTATTATAGCAAACCCAACCAGGAAGGTTTATTTCAGCATTATAAAGCGCTGGATGCCGCGACGCCATTGCCGATTATCATGTACAATGTTCCTTCGCGTACGGGAATGAATGTAACCGGTGAAACACAGGTTAGGATTGCGAACCACTGCAAAAATATTTTTGCCACCAAGGAAGCCAGCGGTGATTTTGCCCAGATCAACTATATCATCAAAAATAAACCGGCTGATTTCATGGTGATCAGTGGTGACGATCCGATAACCTTGCAAATGATCGCTGATGGGGCAGAAGGATTGATATCAGTTGTTGCTAATGCGTATCCAAAAGATTATGCTGAAATGGTGCGGCTTTGTATTGCCGGAAGATTTAATGAAGCCCTCCCAATTCATTTAAAATATATAGACATTATTGCTTCCATGTTTGCCGAAGGCAGTCCCAGTGGCGTAAAAGCCTATCTGTCTGAAATGGGGTTATGTGGCAATTATTTCCGGTTGCCTGTCTGGCCGGTGAGTGAAAAGCATCATGCAAAGATCAGGGAGTTGATGAAAGGGGTTAATAAAACCACCCCTGCACTGGTATAACCATTTTATTTTCTAAAGCTTTAGATAGAATTTCAGCTTCTGTTTTGAGCCACTGAGGAACGATGGCACGGCGATCGGCTGCGCGTTTCTGGTGTTACCAGGTGGTAATTCATAACACCATAGGAAAAAGAAGAAGAGTAATTCCATTTCTTTCCTGTTCCGCTTTCTTTCTCCAAAAAATCGATTAAATTGGTAGTTGTTTTTAGGTTCATCCTTTAACCGCCTTTCATTATGAAGTATTTGCCTGTTCAGAACTATATTAACGGGAAATTTGTCGATGTCAAAGCTGCCCGTACTCTTGATGTCATATCCCCGCTTGATGGCAACCTGCTTTCCACAGTACCGATGTCAACTGCAAAAGATCTGGATAATGCGGTTAAAGCAGCTAAAGCCGCTTTCCCAAAATGGAGCCATACGCCGATCAAAGAAAGAGTACAGGTTTTTTATAAGTATAAGTATTTAATGGAACAAAACCTGCAGGAGCTGGCTGCATTGGTAAGCGAGGAAAATGGAAAGACTATCGGTGAAGCAACTGCAGAAATAGAAAAATGTATTGAACTGACTGAGTTTGCCTGTTCACTACCTCAACTGGTAACCGGTGAAGTGCTGGAAGTAAGCAAAGGCGTTGAATGCAGAACAGAACATATACCGCTTGGAGTCGTTGCTTCCATAGTTCCATTCAATTTCCCCAGCATGGTTCCTAACTGGACAATACCGAATGCAATTGCACTTGGTAACTGTATGGTGATAAAACCGTCTGAAAAAGTTCCGTTGAGTGTGGGAAAATTAGCTGAACTATTAAGAATGGCCGGGTTACCTGATGGTGTTTTCAACGTTGTTCATGGAGATAGCGAAATAGTAGAAGCTATCTGTGATCATCCCGGTATTGAAGCGGTTTCATTTGTTGGTTCAACTAAAGTTGCCAAGATCGTTTATCAAAGAGCAACTCAAAAATTTAAAAGAGCATTGGCATTGGGCGGCGCGAAAAATCATTTAATGGTGTTGCCTGATGCAAAAGCAGATATGACAGCGCAGAATGTAGCAGCAAGCATGAGTGGCTGTGCGGGCCAGCGATGCATGGCGGCAAGTGCAATGGTCGGCGTTGGAAACATTGATCATATCATTGAAAAGATATGTGAAGAGGCGAAGAAGATTGTCCCGGGAAAAAATCTTGGTGCGGTAATAAGCAAAGAATCAAAAGAAAGAATTGAACGGTATATAAGTGAGGCTGAAAGGGATGGTGCAAAGATATTAGTGGATGGCCGCGGCGCAAAAGTCGATGGAAAAGAAAATGGGACTTATGTTGGTCCTACCGTTATCGATCATGTAAAACCTGAGATGAGTGTCGCAAAAGAAGAAATTTTCGGGCCGGTTATTTCCATTATGCGGACCAACACGGTTGATGAAGCACTGGCTATTGAAAACGCAAATCCATATGGCAATGCTGCTTCTGTGTTTACACAAAATGGAGGATTGGCGAGATATATAATTGATCATGCCAGCGCCGGGATGATCGGTGTAAATGTGGGTGTGCCTGTGCCTCGTGAGCCCTTCAGTTTCGGCGGATGGAATGAAAGTAAATTTGGTGTGGGCGATATCACCGGGAAAAGCTCGATCGAGTTCTGGACAAAGTTGAAGAAGAGTACAGTGAAATGGAATCCTGAGGCGGGAGTGAATTGGATGAGCTAACTCCCTGTCCCCCTAAAGGGGAGACTTAGGTTGGAGAAACTTAATTTGTTTGGACCGTCCCGGCACTGATGACCAATTAGGAAATTACAATACTAATCCAGACGGCTTGTGTATGCCAATGATGAAAATAATAAATGGATTCGTTAATATAAACGGGAGAGGGAATATATTAGCTGGCGATTTATTGGAGGGCGAAAATTAAGATTGGTGACAAATTAATAATCAAGAATGAAACTAAAATACCAATAATCGAAGTTCTGGTAGAAGAAATTTCATTTATCAAAAAGATACTTATAACAATTCCCAGAGAATATGATAATGCTGCTGTTTGGTATAAATTATATGGCAAAGAATTCGAAATTGAAACAGCTAAAAATAATGCTGACTAGTTATCGAACGTACAAAGGTGCCTCCGCTTCGCGATGGGTAAATTGTGAAAGGGAAATTAAATAAAATTACATATGCTGGTAACAAAAAAATATTTTCTACTATTTATGTTTTCCGGATTGGTTTCCGGGCTGACTATCTATGGACAAAAACCGGTGGATGTTGCCGAAAGCTCAGTCAAGGTTGGTATAAAAGCTGAAGAAATGGTTTATTATGGTTTTGCAGAAGGCGATCAGCTCATTTTTAGCTTTGAAGAAGCAACCGGTAAAGAAATGAAAGAAGTTGAGATCGTGGAGATGCCGGGCACTTCAAAATTTATGGAATACAAAACCAGCAAAATCGTAAACAAAACTATCAACGTTCCAAGAACAGGCATCTATAAATTCCGGTTTGCAAATTCTGCGCTCCTACCAAGGGTCTGCAAATTCAAGATTCAGCGTATTCCTGCAAATGGGGCGACCCAGAACTTTAATACTACTGTGTATTTTGATACTTATAATGATACTACCTACACTACGGAAATCGAAAGCTATATTGAAAAAGCCGATACGATTATTAATAACTTCCAGGAAAGACATATAAAAGTTAACCCAACATCGGTTCCCGGCACCAGTAAGGCGATCTTCAATTTTGTGTTACCCGAAACGGCTGTGACGTGGAGCTATTATATAACAGCCGAGAGAGCAGGTCAGCAAACTTACCAGGAAGCGCTCAAAGCGCTTAGTTCCAATTCCCCTGAAATAATTTCAAAATTTCCAAATTATGGTCCAACAGCCGCGGTTGCTTTGGATCGGCCTTCCTATCTTACTAAGCTTGACACCGGTATGCGTATCAACTTCTGGATCGTGGAAGGTGACAATGCAGACTTGTTTATGAGTGGTGAACAGTTCCGGTTTGTCAGAAAAGGAAAAGTTATTAATGATTTCTACCGCATGGAGCCCCTGGACAAAAGTTTTCATTTTTGTTTTCATAATGACTATAAGGACACCCCTGTTACGGTAACGGTCAGGATCACTGCAATTTCTATAAACGAAACATTAGCATCCAGAGAAGTGCGAAGAATGCATGTAACACCTAAGAAGGGAATGCATTTAAAGAATTAAACCCCCTGTCCCCGCCGCAGCGGGGGAACTTAGATCGAAAAGAATGTAGAATAGAAATAGTTCTTAATGACTTGAAATTGCAATATGAATAGCATCCCGATTTAATCGGGCATATAAAATGAGTGAGTTTTTTCGGGACGTGCAGGGAATATTGAGTTTGCAGCATCAGAATTATTCGCGTTAGGTTCTACTGATGAGATAAAAAATAAAATTTTATGTCGCAATCAAAAACATTGTCAGAAGCAAAGGGGATCATCCAGGATAATCTGGACTATACATTGTTCTCGTGGAGCAAACAAAAAGGAATTTCGCCGATCGCAGTGAAGTATGGCGAAGGAGTTTATTTATATGATTATGATGGTAAACGGTATATTGATTTTTCATCGGGATTGATGAATGTAAATATTGGTCATGGCAACCAACGGGTAACAGAAGCAGTAATGAAGCAGATGCAGGAGATAAGTTATGTGACTCCAAGTTGCGTGACAAAAGCTCGAGGTGAATTAGGAAAAAAGGTTGCATCAGTTGCGCCGAAGGGGTTGAACAGAACTTTGTTTACGATTGGTGGCGCTGAAGCAATCGATAATGCGGTGAAACTGGCAAGAATGCATACCGGCCGGCACAAGATCCTTGCCCGTTACCAGGCTTATCACGGTGCAACTTATGGCGCCATGTCTGCAGGCGGTGATCCCCGCAAACTTGCTTCGGATGCACAACAGGCTCCCAACTTTGTTCATTTCGATATTCCCATATTATATCGCTGGGAGTATGGCGAGGAAAATTTGCTGAAAGATGCTATAGAAAACTTGCAAAGAATGATTGCATTTGAAGGCCCTCAGAATATTGCGGCAATTATATTAGAAGGCGAATCCGGTTCTTCAGGTTGTTTGAAATACCCGGTGGGTTATATGAAAAAAGTTCGTGAGCTCTGCGACCTTCATGACATTTTATTGATCGCAGATGAAGTGATGAGCGGATGGGGAAGAACAGGTAAATGGTTTGCTGTCGAAAATCATGGTGTGATACCGGATATGATCGCAACAGCGAAGGGGATCACTTCTGGCTATTTACCCCTTGGTGCTTTGATTGTTTCAGATAAGATTGCATCGCAATTTGATGATAAAGTGCTTTTCCTCGGCCTGACTTATTCTGCCCACCCTGTTTGTTGCGCTGCGGGCCTGGAAGTGTTAAAGATCTACGAGGATGACGGCCTAATTGAGAACACAATAGCTATGGGAAAGTATATCGATGAAACAATGGGGGCCTTAATAAAGAAACATCCATCAATTGGTGACTGGAGAAACACCGGGCTGCTTGGTTGTATTGAATTAGTGAAGAATAGGCAATCTAAAGAACCAATGGCGCCATACAACGCAAAGCCGGATGAAATGGCGACCATGAATAAAGTAGCAGCAAGATTAAAAGATCTTGGCATGTACACATTTGTCAGATGGAATTATATTTTCGTTGCGCCACCACTTTGTATCAATAAAGAGCAGGTAGACGAAGGGTTAGCGATGATCAGTGATGCAATTTCGATCGCTGATGAGCACGCATCTTGAGCCAAATTGCTATTAAACTCCGAAGGAGTTTAATATTTATAGAAAAGAATTTCAAATATGGAGTTGACCCCGGAGGGGTGGAACAAGGACAAGAAACGCAGAAGCATGCCGAATACATATACACAATTATATATTCAATTTGTATTTGCAGTTAAATACCGCGAAAGTCTTATTAGAAAAGAATGGAAGGACGAATTATATAAATACATTACCGGGATTATCCAGAATAATAAAAGTAAAATGCTTGCCATAAATGGAATGCCAGATCACATTCACATTCTCATCAGCTACAAACCAACGATTGCTATACCTGATTTGATAAAAGACATTAAACTTGCGAGCGGCTCATGGATAAATGACAACAAATTAGTTCCTCGCAGGTTTAATTGGCAGCAAGGTTATGGCGCATTCTCGTACCGGCTTCGTGATATTGATGAAATATGCAGATATATCCAGAACCAGGAGGAACATCATCGCAAAGGAACCTTTAAAGAAGAATACATTGAGTTGTTAAATGATTTTGCGATCGCACATGATGAAAAATATTTATTTGATTTTTTTGATGAGTTATATTCAACTCCTGCGGAGTTGGAGAGATCATCATAATTATGCTCTATAGATATTTGTCTCCTACGGAGACAATAGAGAGAACTGACTTTGAAACGGAGCAGTTTAATATTTATAAAGATGTTTCTGTTAAATGATTTTGCGATCGCATATGATGGAAAATATTTGTTCGAATTTTTCGATGATATGTAATCAACTCCTACAGAGTTGGAGAAATCATCATAATGTCTTTTATAAATAGTTGTCTTCTACGGAGACGATAAAGAAAATGAATCGTGAAACTTATTAAACTCCGTAGGAGTTTAATATTTATAGAGAATGTTTCAAAAGAAAACAACGACTCCGTCGGAGTCGAAGGGATAAAGTCAAACCTAAATACATTGAATAAAACAAAATTTCTGTTATCATTTTTATTGTTCTTAACAATATCTGCATGTGCCCAAACCAAAAGAGCCAGGGATTACGGAATTCCATTTGATGGCACGCCTGGAAAATATAATGCAATCACTGATGTAGGAAATGTAACGGTTGGGCATTCCACAATTATTAAGGGCAGCGGAAATTTAGTAAAAGGACAGGGCCCCATTCGTACAGGTGTTACTGCAATCTTACCGCATGGAAAAGAATTTCACCCGGTGTATGCAAACTTTTATGCACTCAATGGCAATGGCGATATGACCGGCACACATTGGATCACAGAATCAGGTTTTTTAGAAACGCCGATCCTGATAACAAATACCGGTAGTGTTGGAACCGTTCGTGACGCCACATGGCAATGGATGGATCAACATAAGTACTATACCCCCATTTTTAAAGATTACTGGTTTGCTTATCCTGTTGTGGCGGAAACTTATGATGGAATATTAAATGATATCAATGGACAGCATGTAAAAAAGGAACATGTCTTTAGTGCATTGGACAGTGCTGAGTCAGGACCAGTAAAAGAAGGTGGTGTTGGTGGAGGAACCGGTATGATATGTTGCAGTTTTAAAGGCGGCATTGGCACTGCATCAAGAGTGATCAATAAAGAAGCTGGTGGTTACACTGTTGGAATCCTTGTGCAGGCGAATCATGGCGGCCGTTCTCAATTAACTATATCAGGAGTGCCCGTCGGCAAACATTTGACTGATACCTTGCCAATTAGAATACAAGGGGTGACGACCGGCGCAATACCACCGGTTTTTGAAAAAGAAGTTGGTTCGATCATTATTGTGCTCGCAACTGATGCGCCGTTATTACCAAGCCAATTGAAACGACTTGCCCAAAGAATTCCATTAGGGCTAACAAAAATGGGAGCAATTGGAGGTAATAGTTCAGGAGATATTTTTATTGCCTTTTCCACTGCTAATAAAGATGCTTTTAGCAATGAACAGGAAAAACAGGTTACTACAATGGCAAATGAAACGATGAATTTGTTATTCACTGCAACAATACAGGCCACTGAAGAAGCTATCATCAATGCCTTGTTTGCCGGTGAAACAATGGAAGGGATTGATGGCAATAAGGTATTTGGTTTGCCAAAAGATAAGGTCGTACGAATAATGAAACAGTATAACCGGCTCAATAAGTAAAGTCCAAGAAGTCAAATAGGTCATATAGTTCAATTTAAAACCTCATTTGACTGATATGACTAATTTAACAATAATGAACAGAGAAATACTGACCGAAAATTCTTCGCTTATTAACGAAGATCTGGCTCCCATTCCGCAGGAAAAAAGAAAATGGGGTGTATGGAACTATGCCGCATTATGGATCAGTATGAGTCTTTGTATTCCAACTTATATGCTTGCTAGTTCATTGATTGGCGGAGGTATGAACTGGTGGCAGGCAATACTCACTATATTTTTAGGAAATACAATCGTATTGATCCCGATGATCCTGAACGGTCATGCGGGAGCGAAATACGGAATACCATTCCCGGTTTTTGCAAGGGCAAGTTTTGGTACAAGAGGAGCCAACATTCCTGCGATTCTCCGCGCTATTGTTGCCTGTGGCTGGTTTGGTATACAGGCATGGATCGGCGGAGCATCTATATATTATATTTTAAGGGCATGGAATCCCATCATGCCTGAAATTGATAGCAGTTCCTTGTTTCCGCAAGCTGTGCCGATGATCTGTTTTCTGGTCTTCTGGTTACTGAATATGTTTATTGTCTATCTCGGTGTTGAAAGTATAAGAAAGTTGTTAGTGTTTAAAGCGATCTTTCTCCCGGTTGCTGCACTTGCATTATTATTCTGGGCCATCAGTGCAGCGAATGGCTTAGGACCTATTTTAGAACAACCTTCTAAACTGCAGGGCCCATCATTCTGGAATTATTTTTTTCCTGCATTAACAGGAATGGTCGGGTTTTGGGCAACACTGTCATTGAATATTCCTGATTTTACACGATATGCAAAAAGTCAAAAAGCGCAAATAAGAGGACAGGCAATCGGATTGCCACCATCGATGACATTATTTGCATTTATTGGAGTTGTCGTTACATCAGCAACGGCTATTATTTACGGGAATACAATTTGGGATCCGGTACTATTAGCCGGAAGATTTGAAAACAAATTGATGGTAACATTTGCCATGCTTGCAGTTGCTATTTCCACATTGGCAACAAATATTGCAGCAAATATTGTGAGTCCTGCTAACGATTTTTCTAACCTGGCACCAAAGAAAATAAATTTCAGAGTTGGCGGTTACATCACAGGGATAATTGGTGTTTTGATCTTTCCATGGAAATTAATTGCGGATCCGACAGGATATATCTTTACCTGGCTTATCGCTTATTCAAGCTTATTGGGTCCGGTTGGAGGAATTATGATCGCTGATTATCATTTTATTAAAAGGCAAAAGCTTGTCGTCGATGATCTCTATAAGCATGGTGGTATATATGGATATAAAAATGGATTTAATACAAAAGCAATTGTGGCGTTGTTATGTGGGATCTTGCCAAATGTTCCCGGATTTTTAGTGACAATAAAAATCATAAGCAAAGATGTATTTCCTCTTTGGGTTAATGATCTGTATAACTATGCTTGGTTTGTTGGATTTTTCATAAGCGGATTCGTTTATTGGTCGTTGATGTATAAATTCAGAGTTCAGAATTATGAGTTTAGAGTCGTACCTGAAACTCATAACTCTTAATTCTAAACTCTAAACTCTAAACTCATAACTGAATAACATGTCTCTGTTAATTAAAAATGGAAGAATTATTACCGCAGACGCAGACTATGTTGCTGATATTTTTATTGATGGTGAGCTTGTACATACGATTGGAAAAAATCTGCCGGTAAATGCAGACGATATAATTGATGCAACCGGTAAATTGGTTTTTCCCGGTGGTATTGATCCGCATGTACATCTTGATATGCCATTCATGGGAACATTCTCCAGCGACAATTATGAAACAGGCACAAGAGCTGCCTTGTTTGGCGGAACGACGATGGTGATCGATTTTATTTTACAGAAGCAGGGGAATAGTTTACGATCAGCATTAGAAGAATGGAAAGGAAGAAGTGATGGTAATTGTATAGGCGATTATAGTTTTCACATGGCTGTTACAGATTTTAATGAAAACACAAAAAAAGAGATCAAAGATTTTATTGAAAAAGAAGGGATCAGTTCTTTTAAAACCTTTATGGCATATAAAGGTGCACTAATGATCGATGACAGGCAGATGATCGGATTAATGGAAGAGGTAAAGCAGCATGGAGGATTGATCAATGTACATGCGACTAATGGTGACATGATCGATTATTTGATCGCCAAACACAGGGCCGAAGGAAAACTTTCTCCGTTGTATCATTATTTGTCACAACCAGAAGT
>JAICGN010000117.1 GCA_025923075.1 Chitinophagaceae bacterium | reverse complement strand
TCATTGTTCGCGATATCCTGTTCGACTGAGAAAGACCGTTACGTTGATCTTAGGACGGGTGAACCTATTAAAATAGAAAAAGGCGCCGAAACCGGCATATGGGTCAACGCAGAAACCAAGAAGCCTGTTTACATCTATGTTGATACCAAGAAAAACGATACGATCTATGGAAAGAGTGGCTTGGTCATCAATGGTCGTATAGTAAGGTCAGATGATAATGTATATTGGTATGATGTGGACCATAAAGAAGAATACAAGGCAAAAAGTGATGATTATAAAATGAAGGTAGAGAAGGACGGAGATATAAAGATTAAAGATGGTGACAAAAAAACAAAGATTGATGGAGAAACAGGAGAAAAGAAAGTTAAGACAGATTAATATAGTACTATTTTATAGAACCGCTCGATAATAATTTGAGCGGTTTTTTCATAGCCGAACGTTGATTTACGTGTAGGGATACTGTTAAATATTGATTTATTATTTAATTCACCTTGATATTAGTCTTTCGGAACAAAAGAAGCTTCAACGGGCATCAAAATTGAAGTAAACTCATACATTTTAAAAATTCTCACCGGTTCTATCGTAGGTAGTATGAATAAAGACAGCTGCTTGCAACAAAGAAAAAAGGGGTAAATACTACCACAACATGACATTATCCGACTTATTTAATGAAAACTCAATACTCAAGAGATATTATTTCAAAACGCTGGTCGTAATCGGTTTTTTCTGGACGTTATTTGATTATTCCCGGTTTCTTGCTCTTAGTTTAATTGAGGAAGCTGAAGATTATCCTTTTGCAGACACAAGCCAGGGCGTTTTTATTTTGATGTTTATCATCGGCTTGATAGCGTATTCAACACTGGCTTACTTGCTGATTTTTCCATTAAAAACCCGTTTACGAAAATATCCGCTCTGGATCAATTTTCTTTTAAAAACGCTGATACTCTGTCTCGGTACTGCCGTTTATGCAATCATTAATTTTTATATTGTCTATATATTTATTTATGGACAAAGTCCTATCACTGCTTCGAGTTCTCTTTTTCATTTTGTTTTTCAAAGCAGCTGGTTGCTTAGTTATGTAACATCGCGATTATTGCTTTATATTATCACACTCTTTGCGCTCGAAATAAATGAAAAATATTCTCCCGGTGTATTTACAGATATTTTTGTCGGCAAATACGTGAGTCCAAAAGAAGAAAAAAGGATCATTTTTTTTATTGATCTTAAAGATTCGACGCCTATTGCAGAAAAACTGGGGCATAAAAAATATTTTTTTTTTATTCGTGACTTTATACATCATATTTCGCTGGCATTACTGGAATACGACGGGTTAATCTATCAGTATGTAGGAGATGAAATTGTGGTTTCATGGCTTTCAACTAAAAGCAACAAACACAAAAGCCTGCAATGTTTGATAAGAGCGCGGCGTATAATTCAAAAGGAAAGCGACTATTACAGAAGAGAGTATGGAATTGTGCCTGAATACAGGATTGGTGCGCACATGGGTCTTGTTACAGTGGGGGAAATCGGGATAGTAAAAAAAGATTTGACAATGAGCGGCGATGCGATGAACACGGCGGCAAGAATAAGAACACAGTCAGGCGAATTAAATCAAAAAATTGTTGGTTCCGCTGATTTTGTAACAAGTATTGGTCTCAAAGACTGGCAAATGGAAAGTCTCGGTTTTATTGACCTGAAGGGAAAAAAAGAAGCATTGGAATTATTTGCTCTGAAAATTTAATCGAATGGTTGCTGTTCCTTTTCTCCAATATTTGGCAAAAAGTATTATAACAAATAAAAATGATCAGAAAAACATCAGCGAAAAACCATAATTAACCACTTGACTAACCACTTTGTGGTATCGGCTGCACTAATTATTTCTCTACCTTCATTCCGATAACTATCGGAACATGCTTGTAAAGGTTTTTGGGAGCGCTGTTTATGGTGTTGAGGCTATCACGATTACCATTGAAGTAAACTGGATGAGCACCGGTATCGGTATCGTTATAGTTGGCTTGCCTGACAATGCAGTAAAAGAAAGCTTACAGCGGATCGAAAGCACTATCAAATCACTCGGCTTTCAAATGCCAAGAACTAAAGTGGTAGTGAATATGGCGCCGGCCGATATAAAAAAAAGCGGAACTCCCTTTGATCTTCCTATTGCACTGGGCATACTTGCCGCTTCTGAATTAATTTCCAATCACGAAGCGATTGAGAAATATCTTGTAATGGGAGAACTCAGCCTTGATGGTGAGTTGCGATCAATTAAAGGTGCGTTGCCAATCGCTATCCAGGCAAGAAAAGAAAATTTTAAAGGGTTGATCGTACCAAAATCGAATGCAAAAGAAGCTGCAATAGTAAGTAACCTTAATGTATATGGCGTTGAAAATATTGAAGAGGTGATCAATTTTTTTTCAAATAACGAGACTGGTCTTGAACCTGTAAAAGTAAATACAAGAGAAGAGTTTTATAGTTCACAATATGATTATGAAATAGATTTTGCTGATGTTAAAGGGCAGGAAAATATAAAAAGAGCCCTCGAGATTGCTGCCGCAGGTGGTCATAACGCAATATTGATTGGACCACCCGGTGCCGGAAAAACAATGTTGGCAAAAAGATTGCCAACCGTGTTGCCTCCATTGACATTGCATGAAGCCCTGGAAACTACAAAGATTCATTCCGTAGCGGGCAAGCTGCCCGAAAATTCTACACTGGTTTCAAAACGCCCTTTTCGTTCACCACATCATACCATTTCTGATGTTGCATTAGTCGGCGGAGGTGGTAACCCCCAACCCGGAGAAATTTCATTGGCGCACAACGGGGTTTTATTCCTGGATGAATTACCGGAATTTAAAAGAACAGTATTAGAAGTCATGCGCCAGCCAATGGAAGAAAGAAGAGTAACAATTTCACGAGCCAAGATCGCATTGGATTTTCCTGCCTCATTCATGTTGATCGCATCCATGAACCCATGTCCCTGCGGTTTTTTTAATCATCCTGAAAAAGAATGTACATGTCCGCCCGGGGCTGTGCAGAAATATTTAAATAAGATTTCAGGTCCTTTGCTTGACCGAATTGACCTGCATGTGGAAGTAACTCCTGTTCCATTCAATGAATTATCCTCGGCAAAAAATTCTGATAACTCAACTGTTATTCGTGAAAGAGTGATCAGGGCCCGACAGCGGCAGGAAGACCGGTACAAAAATAACCCTGGTATTTATTGCAACGCTCAAATAAGCAGTAAAATGCTAAAGGAAATTTGTGTGATCGATACCGTAGGTCAGAATTTATTAAAGGCAGCCATGGAAAAACTCAACCTTTCTGCAAGAGCCTATGATAGAATTTTAAAAGTATCAAGGACGATTGCTGATCTCGATGGAAGTGAAAAGATCAAACCCGAACACCTGGCAGAAGCTATCCAATACAGAAGTCTTGACAGGGAAGGCTGGGGTGGATAATTTGTTTTATTTTGATCCAAAATAAATTCTCAAATTGACAACAGCTTGTATTATTTGCAGCAATACGGACGGCAATGAAATTTTTTCAGTAAAAGAATTGCAGCTTGGACTTGGTGAAAGATTTCAATACCAGCTTTGCAAAAATTGTGGATCGATGCAGTTGATAGATCCCCCCGCAGATTTTTCCCGCTACTATCCCAATGAAGATTATTATTCCTTTAAAATGGAAATGAAAGAGCTCAAAAAGCCGGGCTTCATTCAGCAGGCAAAGTCCGATTATCTATTATACAGGAAAAATAAACTGGTTGGCTCTCTTTTATCAATTGGCTATAAAATTCCTGAACAATACCATTGGGCAAAAAATTCGAAAGCGCAACCAGGTGATGCAATCCTTGATGTTGGTTGTGGAAATGGCAGTCTCCTTACACAGCTCTATAGAATGGGATTTACCAACCTTACAGGTGTCGATCCATTCATTAACGAAGCGCATGATTATGGACCCATTAAAATCTTTAAGAAAGAAATTCATGATCTGAATGGTAGCTTTGATCTTATTATGATGCACCATTCGCTTGAACACATGTTTCAGCCATTGAAAGCCTTGCAAAAAGCTTATTCATTACTTAATAAAAATAAATACCTCCTTGTAAGGATACCCGTAATGGGCAACTATGGCTGGCAGCACTATAAAACCTTTTGGTGTGGCCTGGATGCACCACGTCATATATTCATTCCTTCCGAAAAGGGAATGCGAATGCTGGCAACAAATGCGGGTTTTGAAATTGAGAAAGTGGAATACGACAGCAATAATTATGTGATATGGTGCAGCGAACAATATGTAAGAGGCATCCCATTACACGCTGCAGAAAGCTGGTCGATGAATCATGAAAAAAGTCTCTTTACAAAAGAAAAAATAAAACAGTTCCAGGAAAAGATAATGAACGAGAATAAAAAAAATAACGGGGATACGGCAGCTTATTACCTTAAGAAAAATTGACCACATTGGATAATGAAACAAACAAGAGAAAAATCCTACTTATCACTCCTGACTACATGGATTATACAAGCATTATGCTTGACGGGATTACTGAATATGCAAATGCTGACACATATCTTGTCACAACAACAGGGAAAAAATTAGAGTTTATTTATCGTAATACATTCCATCAAATTCAGAATTTCTTTTCAAAACTCATTTTAAATAAGAATCAGAAAAAACTTTTTTATAACAAGGCAATTAACGAAAAGCTGGAAACTATTTTTGAGAAGCAACAGGATTTTAATGACATTCTAATTCTCCGCCCCGATCTTATTAAGGAGACGCTGCCATTCATAAAAAACCATGGCAAACGCTTAATTGCTTACTTCTGGGACAGTTTTTCAAGAATCCCTGAGGGAAAAGAAACCATTGACTATTTTGATAAGTTTTTCAGTTTTGAACCCAAAGACGTAAAACGCCATAATCTTTTGTTTCTTCCAAATTTTTATTCGCCGGACCTGGTAATTGATAAAAATAAAAAGACGCACTTTGATCTTTCATACGTCGCTTCTTACGACGATCGACTCGATATCCTCGAAAAAATTCTTGTTTCGTTAAGCCCTTTAGATCTTAAAACAAATATCAATATTCTCGCCACAAAAACTATTGCATCCAAAAACAAAAATGAAAAAAGCATAACATGGTTTACAGATGTTCTTCCCCGAAAAGAAACGATTCGTATTATGAATGATAGTAATGTTTTACTGGATATTGCGCAACCAAAACAAGAAGGATTATCATTCAGATTTTTTGAAGCCATGATCCTGGAGAAAAAAATTATTACAACAAACCAATCTGTAAACACCTATGACTTTTTCAACCCAAATAATATTTTTATATGGCAAAATGAAAACACTGTACCTCCAAAGGATTTCTTTACAACGCGATATTCCCCTGTTCCCGGCGGCATAGCGACGAAATATGCCTTACAAAATTGGGTACACCAGATTTTTGAATAAAAATCTAAACATAAGTCGATTCCGTTTAGCGTCCTTTGTGTTTCGTCGTGTACTTAGTGATCCTTTCTTAGTAACACGATGGGCACTAAGTTTTACACAAAGAACACAAAGAAAAAACTAGATCCTCCTTTTATCTTTACCATAATAATCTCTTCATGCAAGAATACTTCCATCTCATTAATAACTATTACGACAAAATATATGTCTTGTCGGTACCGGCTGCTGAAGGTAGAAGAGCGCTTTTTGAACAACGGTTCGCAGGGCTTAACTATTCATTTTTCTATGGTGCCGATAAAAATAATTTTACGGTAGAAGAATTAATTAGAAAAAATATTTATGACGAGGAATTGACAAGAAAACATCACCGGTATACTAAAGTGATGAAGCCGGGAGAAATTGCCTGTGCATGGAGTCATCGAATGATGTATGAAGACATGCTTAAAAATAACTATGACCGCGTAATGATATTCGAAGATGATGCAGTGCCCGAGCCTGCCATGATAAAACATGTGCCTGTGATACTTTCCGAAATTCCTGTCGATTGCGAATTGCTGATGTGGGGTTGGGATAAAAATGGTGAATCAGACTTTAATTCCTTATTAAAACAAGCAGGTTATTATATTCAGCATGGTGTTGGTTTGCTGAAATGGGATAATGCAATTATAAAGAACCTATTTGCCAAACCTTTTTCGGCGCATTTGAAAAAAGCAGGTTTTCATGATTACACCTATTCTTACGCGATTAATAAGAACGGTGCAGAGAAACTATTACAAATGCAAACTCCAATTCAATACATAGCCGATAACCTGCTTGCTCATGCTATTACAAGAAATATTGTAAATGGCTATATTGTTTACCCCGCTGCTATATTACATGATAACCTTCCCGACGGGACAGCGAGAGATTCGTATATTCGTTGACTAATTTTTGAAATTCTCACATGAAAATACTCATTCAATACCTCAAGCCCTATAAATGGTTGGTGATACTGGTTCTTGTTCTCGCAGCGATTAATATTGGTTTTTCTTTAGTCGATCCGATCATTTTTGGAAAGCTTATTAATCTTGCGAATTATCATCAAAGTTTATTTAATAACCCCGAAGCGCCCACCTGGAATGAGTTTCTTTTCCTGAAGAAAACTCATATAAGCAAAACCGGAAATTCAGAAGTGCTATATGGCGTCATATGGCTTTTGTTAGCTTCCATATCTGTTGCAATGATCAGCCGTATCGCCAAAGCATTCCAGGATTATTTTTTGAATCTCATCACGCAAAAATTTGGGGCAACCGTATTCACCCAGGGCTTACAGCATGCGATGAAACTTCCTTATCAGGAATTTGAAGACGCCCGGAGCGGTGAAACGTTGAGCGTATTGCAAAAAGTGAGAATTGACACCGAAAAGTTTGTTTCGGCTTTTATCAATATTCTTTTTCCTGTTATTATAGGGATCCTTTTTGTCGCGATATATGCGACTACTATTCACTGGAGTCTGCCGGTGATCTATTTTGGGGGAATTTTTCTGCTTACGATAATTTCAAATTTGTTAAGTAAAAAAGTAAAAACGATTCAAAAAAATATTGTTGGACAAACAACAGCTCTTGCCGGTGCGACTACAGAATCATTAAGAAATATAGAACTGGTAAAAAGCCTTGGTCTCACTCAACAGGAAGTAGGTCGCCTGAACAAAAACACTTTTAAAATACTTGGTCTTGAATTAACCAAGGTAAAACGTATTCGCAGCATAAGTTTTGTGCAGGGAACATTTGTAAATACACTTCGCCAGCTTATTCTTTTTATGCTCATGTATCTTGTTTATGGTGGCAGAATGGATGCGGGTCAATTGGTGACAATGCAGATATTTTCATTCTTTGTGTTTGGTCCTTTACAGGAGATTGGAAATATTATTTTATCCTATAGGGAAGCGCAGGCATCACTGGAAAATTTTGGTAACCTGATGAAGAAAGCTCCCGAACCACAACCTGTAAATCCGAAACATCTTGGCACTATTGAACAATTAGAATTTAGCCAGGTTGGATTTAGACATCATACTGCATCTCAACATGCTATTAACAACATTAGTTTTAAAGTAAAGACAGGAGAAACCATTGCTTTTGTGGGCCCATCCGGTTCGGGAAAAACAACACTAATGAAATTATTGGTTGGCCTTTATCGCCCGCAACAGGGAAAAATACTTTATAATGGCATCGATGAAAACAATATCAACTTTGAAGACCTGCGGAATCAAATTGGTTTTGTTACACAAGATACCCAGTTATTTTCCGGTACGATAAAAGAGAACCTGATGTTTGTGAATCCTGCAGCGCCCGAAGAAGAGTTGTATGACGTACTTAATAAGGCATCTTGTCAAAATCTTCTATCAAGAGCTGAAAAAGGATTGGAAACTATGATCGGTGAAGGTGGATTAAAATTATCAGGAGGCGAAAAACAAAGATTGTCTATAGCACGGGCGCTTTTGCGCAGGCCGAAGCTGCTGATCTTCGATGAAGCCACTTCATCACTTGATTCGTTAACGGAAGAAGAAATAACAAGCACAATTCGCGATGTATCCGCAACCGGCGACCAGGTTACTATTTTAATTGCACACCGGCTTTCCACTATCATGCATGCTGATAGAATTTATGTGCTGGAAAAAGGCGATATCGTTGAAACAGGCAATCATGAAAAACTATTAGAAGAAAAAGGCTTGTATTATGCGATGTGGCGTCAGCAAATTGGTGAAAGAAAAAAATTAACGGCTGCATAATCCATAGCCCACGGTTTAAACCGTGGGCTATGGATCAAAAACAATTTTATGATGTTTGGTTTTTTATTTGGAAAAAATAAGGTGAAAGAAGCGCTGAAAAACGGAGCTGTCATTGTCGACGTAAGAACTCCGCATGAATACGACAACGGACGAATCCCCCGCTCGATCAATATTCCTGTCGACAGAATTTCTGCAAGCGTTGAAAGAATACGATCTATGAAAAAGCCGGTGATTATTGTTTGTGAATCCGGAATGCGAAGTAATACTGCAAAAAATATCTTGAAGTCGGCCGGAATAGAAGAAGTCCATAATGGAGGAAGTTGGGAATCTGTTCTTAAAATAATCAACAAACTCTAGGGGCTTACCTTCACTTTCAGAGTTGCGGCAGATGTGTTTGTTCCATGATCCTGAAATTCTATAAGAATGCTAAAATCCGTTGGTGAGGTTACCTCCGCTTTATAAGCAAGCCTGTAATTCATTTCTAATAAAAAATGGGTCTCGTAATGCATCTCTGCCATCACAAAATTATTCGCATCATTCTTAATCTGCACTTTTCCTTTATACATCTTTTTATCATCTGTTACTTTTCCTTCCACTACTATTGAATCACCACTTCTATATAACTGGTTCGCTGAAGGTTTTAAAACGGTAATTACCGGAAACACTCCATCATTCTGATCTATTTCATTTGGATCGCCTTCATCTGTAGCACTCCCAACTTTTGAGCAGGCCAACAACAGCATTCCTGTAGAAAAGAGGGTCACGATGAAATAAAGAAATCGTTTCATGTTATTTTTTCTCTTCCTTGCCTTTCCAAAGGTCAGTAAAGAAGTTTGATTTTTCCAACTCTTCAATATCGCTCAGTTCCACTTCGATCGCTTTTGTGCTTTGTATTATCTCGACCAACGAAATGATGAGTGAAGCCAGCAGGCAGAGTAAACTCACAGCAAAAATATATTGAGCCATTGACGGCCAGTCACTATAAATGCTATACATCGTTGCCACACAACAAACGAAACTAAACACCCCAAGCCCTTGCATGTAACGGACTAAATTCAATCTTTGTCGCAAACTTTTTATCTGGTAGAGCATTGCCGGACTTTTCTCTCCTCTTTTATATTCATCGTGCAATCGCCTCACCAGGTTGGCTAACGCAACAAACCGATTGGTGTATGCCAGCAACAACAGGCTAATGGCCGGAAACAATAAGGCTGGTGTATTGAAAGTAAGTTCCATGCCTAAAAGTATTACAGCTTTTCCAAGAGTGATAAAAATATTTATGAGCCATACTTCAACTCAGCTAGTAACCTTTTATTATACAGTTTATCCTGACACTGAGCTAGTCGAAGTGGCAGCGCACTTTTGTACTTCCCGTCCACTAATCACCTTCATCTTACTAAATCCTTGTCGCCGGGGAGATTGGCAGAGGATTATTCAGCCTTCTTTTCTCCCGAAAACTCAAGCGGTATATTGATCTTCAAAGAAAGATTTCTTCCCGGGTTGAATATTCCCATTCTCCCGGTCACCAGATTTTCACCCGCATATTTTAACCTGCTCAGGTGATTCTGGTAAGCAGCGTCAGTTAAATTGATACCGGCAAAATGAACACTGAAAAGTGTTTTCTCTTTTTTGTTCAGGATATCTGTACCGATACCAGCATTCAACAACGTATATCCGGCTGTTGATGTTTCCGTATTATATGCAAAGAATGGTTTGTTCTGTTCAAAATTCCTGTCCATTTCCACTTTGAAATAAAAATTCCGTAACGCTTTACCAGTTTTTTTAAAATTAGCTCTTAGCTCACTTGATAATTTTGTTGCAGGAATCAACGGAAGATTGTCGGTCCCCTCGATTTTTTCATCAAACCTTCCTCGTACAAATGAAACCGAATTTTCAAAATGCAGCCAATCCAAAGGATGTGGATGGATATCAAGACTCACTTCCAGACCAGATAGTTTTGCATTGTTCTGATTAAACTGAAATGCAGGTATATCCTCACCTCTTACATTTACCAGCGAATCGCCACCGGATACAGATTCCAGCTTTCGATAGAAAATAAAATTGTTTACGCTGTTATAAAAACCGGCAATCCCCAAATTGAAATGCTCATAATTCACTTCTACTCCCCCATCGAACTGAAGGCTGGTTTCAGATTTCAGATCATTATCGCCATACTCATAACGAAAAGTTCCTTCATGAACTCCATTCGAACTTAACTCTGCGATATTTGGGGCCCGAAAACCACGGGCCAAATTAGCTTTCAGCGTAAGGAAATCGGCTGGCTCATAACTTACACCGAAACTGCCCGAAAAATTGGAGAATGATTTATCAAAAGCTGCAAACTTCAGATCAGGTCCGTCAAAAAATTCTTTAGAGTCAACAGAACGGTTATCATACCTGGCCCCGCCAGTCAGCGTTAGCTTTTCAAAATACCGCTGCATATAAACAAAGGCTCCGATATCAAACAAATTATATTCAGGAATCAATACTTCATTAGCTTTATTATTGCTTGCCTGGAACATACCATTGACTCCGATTGTAATATGCCATTCTTTTACTTCAGGAAGAACCAACTGGCTGGTATAGGTAATTGTTTTCATGTCAAAAAACAATTCGACCTCGTTTTCATCTTCAGGGTTAGCAAATTCTTTTCGCTGATTATTTTGATAACCCACATTTAATTTTAACCTGCTTTTGCCAACGCTGACATTATTATCAATTGCAACTTTTTGATGGCTGATATGTTGACGGGGTATGAAAGGTTTTCTTTCTTTCAGGTCATCATTAGTTGCGATCCGCTCAAGCAGGGAGCCAGCGTACAGAATGAATTTTCCGGTGGCATCATCCCGGTCTCCTTCTATTAGTCCAACATTTTGATTGAATGTGCTAAAGATAAGATGACTGAACCCCCATTTCTTATTGATGCCGAAATAACCACCGGCATTTTTTTCATTAAAAGATGAGTTAAGCACTTTACCATCATAGCGGTTTTCATAACTGCCAGCCGATTTTAGTGTGCCATACACATTCCAGTTAATTCCCCGTTTATGTCCTGCAATATTTGAATTCAACGCAAAAAGCCCATTGTTCGATTGAAAATTTGTAAGAATATTTCCTTTAATGGTGCCCTCACTCACCGGAACATTTGTGATCAGATTGATCACGCCAGCCAGCGCATCGCTGCCATACATTAGCGATGCCGGACCTTTTAAAATTTCAGCCCTGTTTACGCTGAGCTCATCAATTTCAATTCCATGCTCATCACCCCATTGCTGTCCTTCCTGTCTCACACCTTCATTTATTACAAGCACACGATTGTACCCTAATCCGCGAATGACCGGTTTTGAAATTCCCGGCCCAGTGGCTATTTGCGAAACACCCGGTTTCTTTGCAAGCAGGTCAATAATGTTGGTTGATGAAGATTGAAGCAACTCCGCACGGCGGATCGCGGTAACGGGGATCGGCGTTTTTCTTGTGTTGGTAGCATTGGAAACACCTGTAACGGTCACCCCCTGGTTTTCCAGCACGGATGGTTGAAGAGCAAAATCCTTTTCTGTGTTTTTATCAATATCAATATGTCCTGTAATGCTTGTATAGCCCACATGTGAAACTTCCACAAAGTGATGACCAGCCGGAATCTCGGCAAATCGAAATTTTCCTGAATTGTCAGCATAAGTACCAAGTTTTAGATCTGGAAATAAAATACTGGCACCACCCAGCGGCTCACCGGTTTTTGCATCAGTGATCTTGCCTGTAAAAGCTGCCCAAGCATTTACAGAACTGATTTTCTTTTCTTCAATCGCCATGGCCTTTTGCTGTGGCAGACCTTTAATTGAAAAAAAACAGAAAAGAGAAATATATAAAATTGCTTTTGACATATGACTGCTTTTAAAATGAGCTGGAAATCTTTGATAAACGGGCAGAGAAGATAAAAATCCTCTTGTCTTATTTATCAGAATAATTCTTTAGAAGAAATTTAGATGATAGAAGGAGGTCCGCGGTTTTCAAAAGCAGTATGAAAAGAACACTGATGAATGGAGGGAAGAAATGAATTAAAAATAGTAGGCTCAGTTGCCGGGGCTGTGTCGCAAACACAAGCAAGGTAATCAGCATCTTTACTTAATTGATAGCTACAAATGCTGCAGTCAGACAGGTTCGCTGTTTCAGCATCAGCATTTATATCTAACGCTGCGTTATTGCAACCATGATTTAAGAAAATAGTATTCGTTGGGTGTGCATGGAGTAGCTTCACGCTGTGAATAGCCAACAGCATTACGAGTAATAGTGCCGAAACCGCTTTCTTGATATAGTCGCGATCGAAAAGCATCCGGCAAAATTATAGGAAAACTATCTAACCACCTGCCGAGGTTAAAAGCAGGAACTAAGGGTTCTCAATAAAACCCACACCTACCCTGGCTAACGTCAACACATAAAGAGAACAGTAACAACGGCGTAACCCAGTTGTTTTAAACGCATAATCACCGAATATGATTAAAGCCGCAGAGAGGTATTCTTCAAAGTTCCTGTCAATCCGTCAACCCGAGAAAAGCTTTTACTTCGTTGTAATTATTCCAATCAACATATTTCCTTCGGCCGCTGGGTACCGAGCCGGGTATTAAAATATAGCGGTATTGGAGATATTTTTGTCCGCTAACTGTCTCCGTACTGACGTCTGCATCTGAGTAAAGAAATATCTCCTGTAACCGAAAATAAGCCTCAATGCTCAAGAGTGAATAAATATCAAAGTAAGGTAGTGCAGTGATAACAGGAGTGGCAGCAGTTCCAAAATTCACATACACTTTTATCTCTCCGCTGTTTAAAATAGCATTAGTAAGTTTAGCCGCAGTAATAGTTGCATAATAGCCAACCGTATCAATCAGGGCACCGTTGTGAAGAGTATCAGCTTCATACTCAACATCTAACCAAGGAGAATAGATAACATTCGCAGTTCCTGTGTCTCCTTTAGGGCCTGGAGCGCCCGTAGGTCCGGCGGCACCGGCTGGACCAGCGGGACCTGCCGGACCGGTATCGCCTTTTTGGCACTGAGTAAATACTAACGCAATTGTCACTAATGAAACTAGAAAAGTTAAAGATGATTTTGCTTTCATAAATTTTCCTTTTAAAATTTAATAGATATTGTTTTCCTTTTCAATGTTATAAATAGTTATGCAAAAT
>JAICGN010000116.1 GCA_025923075.1 Chitinophagaceae bacterium | reverse complement strand
TTAATTCTTCAAATGCGGGGAGAGAAAAAATCCTGATCGTCACTTTTGTTCCTGCCGCTTTTCCATTTTCATCATACATGTCTTCGATCTCCACAGGTGATTCTTTGCTTTGTTGTTCTTCTATAATAGCCAGTCTTTCCTTAGTAATTTGCAGACCCATCGATTTATGATGCTCCGAAAGCTGGGATCTTAATTCCGACGCTTTTTTTCGGCCAATTCCATTATCCCTGATCACACAATATAAGGCTTCTTCTTTTTGAAAAAATTCGATCCCGATCTTGCCATCGCCTTCTTTTGGATTCACTCCATGCCAAATGGCATTTTCTACAAAGGGTTGTAATAATAAGGGTGGAATCATCGCTTCTTCTGTGTTCACGCCATCATGATATTTGATATAATAAGTAAATGCATTTTTACAACGGAACTGTTCCATCTGTATATAGAGTTCCAGGCATTTCACTTCTTCTTCCAATGGTATGAGTGTTTGCTTTGAATTCTCCAGTACCATTCGCATGAGTTTTGAAAATTTAGTTAGATAACCGCTGGCTGCTTCCGTATCATTTCGCAAAACAAATCGGTTAATTGAATTGAGGCAATTAAAAATAAAATGAGGATTCATCTGCGAACGAAGAGCCATCATCTCCAGGTCAGTTATTCGTCGCTCATTTTCTACTTTCTGTAATTGCAATTCTTTTTCAGCCAGCATTCTTTTTTCACCCTCAAGTTTTCGTTTTAATGAAACACTTCTGAGAATAATCATGCCTAACACAAACAGGCCCAGAAGGCCTGCTATTAAAATTTTCTTTGTATGCTCTTCCCGTCGCAGATTTTGTCGTTGTATGACCAACTCCTGCTCTTTGATCTTATTCTCCTTATTTAGAAGTTCCATTCTTGCCTGTCTTTCCTCATCTTTCTGGGTCGCTTTAAATAGAGCAAGTTCATTAAATGCCCTGTTTTTTTCGAGATCCTCCTTTATTGTCAAAAATTGTTGCAGATAGTAATAAGCGCTGTCAGTATTGTTTAATTTGTCGTGTATCTTCCATAAGAGTCTGCTTGCGGTTCTCGTGTCTTTTTTCGAATGGAGTTCTTTGGATAGCCGGAATGCATCAGTGGTAAATTTTAGTGCGGCGTCATAGTTTTTCAACTCAAATTGAGCTTCACCCATTGTTAGCATTGATGATACGGCAATATTTTTTTTATCCCTGTTTTCCGAATAGAATTTTAACGGTTCAACCAAACACTCGGAAACTTTTTCATATTGGTTAAGGTTTAAAAACACTTTGGCTCTTTCCATTTGAATGTATCTTTTAATGTTTTGCTTTACCGTGGGGCTAAAATTCTTTGATTCAACACCTAAAAGAGCTTTGTTGAGATAATACATTGCAGAATCATTATTTCCTAACGATAGAAAAATATTGCCAACTAATCTGTATGGCGAATCTCCGTTAAATGTATTTGAATGAAAATAATTAACAGCTTCATGATAATACCCTCCAGCAGATTCTTTATCGCCGGCTTCATTAAAAATGTCTCCAAAATTATGCAGGCAGATCAAAATTCCCCACGTATCGTTAGTTTTTTTACTTAATTCAAAAGACCTTTTTTTGTACTCGAATGCTTCTTTATAATTTCCTATTTGCTGCAAAAAATAGCTCAGGTCGTTGTACATGATGATTATTTCCTTCTGTGAACTGGCGGTCTTTTCAATAATATCTATTCCTCTTTTGAAATATTCAATTGATTGTTGCTCTTTTCCCAGATTCATGTATAAATAAGCAAGCGTATTGTAACAATAGCTGATTGCATATTGATCGTTTACTTTTTTATAGGCATCAAGTGCTTTTAAAATATGCTGTTCCTTAACCGAATTGGATCCCCCAACACCATTTTCGACCCAGGCTAAATTTTTATGAGCTGCTCCGATCCCCTTGGTATAACCTTTTTTCTCAGATTCAAGTAAGGCCATTCTCGAGTAAAAGCGTGATGAATCAGGGTTATGTAGCATATAGACACTTCCTAATTGATTCAAACATTTTATTCTCCCCGTATCCTTTAAAGAAGGCAAAACATTTTTCAGGCTGTCGAGATGTTTGTTTACGTTGAATACTTGAGCATGAGATAACGAAAAAAAACAAAGGAGAGTAATAAGGCAGAGTTGATGCTTGAATCTATTGTGTGGTTTATTTGTTTGCATAATGGTTGCTGTTTAAAAGTTAAGACAATCTTTTTGTTCTGCAACAGTTGCGATACAAACTTATAGTGGGGGTAAGGCAAAAACCAGCAATAATGAGTAATTGCTGAAAACCAGGATTAGTTACGGGAAATAGGTGAGCAAATAGAAACTATCCTAAAACTGTAGAAGACACAGAGATTTTTCCCTTCATCATTTCAAGCACTGCTTCTTTAATAGCAGGTGCATCATAACCGCATTCATGATGAAGTTCTTTTGGAGTGCCATGTTCTACAAGACGATCAGGAATACCAAGAATTTTTATTTCTGATTTGTATTTGTGCTCATTCATGAATTCAAGCACAGCAGAACCAAAACCACCAACAACGGTTCCATCTTCAACCGTAATTATTTTTTCAAACTTGCGGAATACTTCATGTAGTAGTTGTTCGTCCAAAGGTTTTGCAAAACGCATATCATAATGTGCAGGATTCAGTCCGTCATTTTTCAGGTCCCTGATGGCGGTTGCAGCAAAATTTCCGGGATGACCAAGAGAAAGAATGGCGATATCAGTGCCTTCTTTTAACTTTCTTCCTGTACCGATCTTAATTTCTTTCATTTCCGTTTTCCACTCAGGCATTACACCTTCACCTCTTGGATAACGGATCACAAATGGATTTTTTGTTGTTTCCAGTTGTGCTGTGTACATCAGGTTGCGCAATTCACTTTCATTCATCGGTGCACTTACGATCATATTTGGAATGCAACGCATATATGGAATGTCATAACAACCATGATGCGTTGGGCCGTCATCCCCAACTAGCCCTGCTCTGTCCAAACAAAATATCACCGGTAAATTTTGAATTGCCGTGTCATGCACTACCTGGTCATACGCTCTTTGCATGAACGAAGAATAAATATTACAAAACACTTTCATGCCTTGCGTTGCCATTCCCGCACTAAGCGTTACAGCATGTTGCTCAGCAATGCCCACATCAAACGCACGATACGGCATTTTCTCCATCATATATTTTAAAGAAGAACCAGAAGGCATTGCAGGTGTGATACCAAATATCTTTTCATTCTTTTCTGCCAGTTCTATGATCGTGTAACCAAATACATCCTGGTATTTTGGCGCTTGCGGCAGATCAAATCTCTTTTTATGTATCTCGCCGGTTACTTTATCAAACAAACCCGGAGCATGCCATTTGGTTTGATCTTTCTCCGCCAGGTCATATCCCTTTCCTTTAACGGTAACGATATGTAACAATTTAGGACCGGGAATATTCTTAAGATCTTTTAAAGTATCTACCAGCTTGGTTATGTTGTGTCCATCAATTGGTCCGAAATAACGAAGATTCAATGCTTCAAACAGGTTACTGCTTTTACTTACCATTCCTTTCATTCCCGCTTCAAGTTTTGAAGCCATGTCTCTTGAAAAATTTTTGCCGACAGGAAGTTTACCGAGCAGATTCCAAACCTCATCACGAAGTTTATTATACGTTGGCGAGGTAGTGATATCAGTCAAATATTCTTTTAATGCACCTACATTTGGATCGATACTCATGCAATTATCGTTGAGCACGATCAATAAATCTGCGTCGGCAACACCGGCATGATTCAATCCTTCAAATGCAAGACCGGCTGTCATTGCACCATCCCCGATGACCGCAACAACTTTTCTTTCTTTTTCGCCCTTATATTTTGCAGCCATCGCCATTCCTAATGCCGCCGATATAGATGTGGAAGAGTGGCCGACACCAAACGTGTCATACTCACTTTCGCTCCTTTTCGGAAAACCACTAAGCCCTTTATATTTTCTGTTTGTTGGGAAGATATCGCGGCGACCGGTGAGAATTTTATGTCCATAAGCCTGATGACCAACGTCCCACACCAGCTGGTCGTATGGTGTGTTATATATATAATGGAGTGCTACAGTGAGTTCAACCACGCCAAGACTGGCGCCAAAATGGCCCCCATGAACGCTAACAACGTCGATAATATATTGACGAAGCTCATCGCAAACCTTGTGAAGTTTTTCACGGGATAGTTTTTTCAGGTCTTCCGGGGAATTGATGGTTTGCAAAAGCGGCCCTGCTGTAATCTGCATGTGTTGTTTTTACGATGTAAAATTAATGTTTTAGTAAGTTTATTCTGTATTTTAACAAAACTGTACTAAAATTGTTTTAAACCCGGGCATCTTTCCATTTAGCTGGCCTATTTGCCACTAATCAAAAGGGGATGATAAAGGGTAATGAAACTTTTAATTTTGAACTTATATTTATGCCCGCTATGTCAAGAAACACGAAGTATTGGCTCTCACAGTTATGTGGCTGGGGTTTGTATGCCCTTATTAATATCTTCTTCGCTTATTCATTCGACAAAATGGGCTCATTGGAAGAGCAGCAAAAGATCTATTTCAGGCTTCTCGTTTTTATTGCTACTGGTGTCCTGCTTTCTCATGTAATGAGATACACGATACTTGGATTTAATCTTCTTCAAAAAAGACTCGAGCGTCAGTTGATCGGGTTCATACTAATTACTCTTGTATTTGCTTTTGCTGCGTCTACTCTTTTGAATCTTTTGTTAATACAGTTTAACCTGCAAAACAAGACCGAAAGAGCCTTTAACGATAATTTCTTTTTACTTGTATTGAGTGGTGCATTCTCTATGTTCATATTATTCTTTATCTGGAATATTATTTATTTCATGTATCATTTTATTACAAAGAGCCAGAAACAGCAGCTTGATACATTGAAACTGGAAGCATTGGTAAAAGAACTTGAATTAAAGACCATCAAGGCACATATCAACCCTCATTTTATTTTTAATTCTCTCAATGGGATTCGTGCGTTGATCGATGAAGATCCTCACAGGGCCAGAAATGCGATCACTGAGCTGAGTAATATTTTACGCAGCAGCATGCAAACAGACAAGCTTGAATCGGTGTCCCTGGAAAAAGAATTGAATATTGTGAAAGACTATCTTGCTCTCGAGAACATGCGATTCGAAGACAGGCTTCGGGTGGAATATGAGATCGATGAAGATACGCTGGATCAACCAGTACCACCCATGATGCTGCAAACACTGGTTGAGAATGCCATTAAACACGGTATCAGTAAACAGATAAGTGGCGGAAAGATCAAGATCGTTTCTGATTTTAAAGATCATTATCATGAGCTGGCAGTACAAAACACAGGGAGGTTGGTGAATGGAACTGTGAAGGGCGAGGGATTTGGTTTACCAAGTACACTCAACAGGTTAAGTCTTCTATACGGAGAAAATGCAAGATTCAGCATTAAACAATTAACATCTGAAATTGTGGAAGCAAGGGTACTGCTTCCGGTACAAATGAGTATATAAATCATCCTACATGAGAGCAATAATCATAGACGACGAAAGACTCGCCAGAACTGAATTAAGAAAACTTTTGCAGGACTATCCTGAAGTGGAAGTGGTAGACGAAGCTGCGAATGCAGATGAAGGGATCAATAAGATCGATACACTCCAGCCTGACCTTGTTTTTTTAGATATTCAAATGCCGGGAAAAACAGGGTTTGATATGCTTGCAGAATTGGAAAGGGCGCCGCATGTGATCTTTACAACCGCTTATGATGAATATGCGCTAAAAGCATTTGAAGTAAATGCATTGGATTATTTACTAAAACCAATAGAGCCGAAACGGCTTGCTGATGCCATGCAAAAATTGCATGTAGCGGAAACAAAGGAAAATCATGTAGCGCCGGAGAATTTCAATCAATCAATTCTAACAGAGGCCGACCAGGTATTTGTAAAGGATGGCGAACGTTGCTGGTTTGTAAAGTTATCTGACATCAGGTTGTTTGAAAGTGTTGGCAATTATGCCAAGGTTTTTTTCGCATCCAACAAACCACTTATTCTTAAATCGCTGAATGCACTGGAAGAAAGACTGGATCCAAAGACTTTTTTCCGTGCAAACAGAAAACATATCGTAAATCTCCGCATGATTGAAAAGATCGAGCCTTATTTTAATGGCGGATTGCTGCTTGAACTAAAGGGTGGTGAAAAAATTGAGGTGAGCCGCAGGCAAACAGTGAAGTTTAAGGAAATGATGAGTTTATAAGGAAATGGACAATCTGCAATGGGCAACAGACAAATTCAATTCAAAACTGCCAATTGCTTATTGCCAATTGTTAAATAAAGTATATACAATCACAGTGAAAAAATTTATTGTAACGGGGTTGTTCATAGTAACAACCTTTTGTGTTTTTGGACAGAAAGCAGAGAATGTTATCAATGCTAAAGAAGTTGAAAGGATAGAAAGAATACTTTCTGCTGATGAAATGAGAGGTCGTAAAGCATTTACTCCCGATGCAGATAAAGCAGCCGATTTTATTGCCGATGAATTTAAAAAGGCTGGCTTGCAAACGATGGATGGTAACAATGGTTTTAAACAGGAATTTGTTATGATCCGTACCAAATTTATTTCTGCTGCCGGCAATTTCGACGGAGAAGCGATTGAGGCAAAAGACATCATTGCTGTCACCTGTTTTCCTCAATTAAAGATAAACCAGGCTTCCGGCTATGAAAAAATTTATATAAAAGCTGGCGATACTTTACAAAATGTTGCAAGGAGATTAGTCCGTTCTAATAAAAATCTTTTGGTACTCGTTAATAAAAGCTTCGCCAACAATTTTGGAAACCTTACCCGGTTAAAAAATTCAATGTTTAAAACAGATAAATCAGTGGTGTTTGTTTTAACAGATAAGGATCCACAGAAATATGAAATAGAAGCGGTCCATGAAATAACTGAACAGAAGCTGATGAATGTGGTCGGTATGTTACCCGGTAAATCCCTGCCTACCGGACAGGCAGGAAAAAAAGACGAGTATGTCATTTTCTCTGCGCATTATGATCATATCGGGGTGGGAAAACCGGTTGAAGGGGATTCAATCTATAATGGAGCGAACGATGATGCAGCAGGTACAACTGCCGTGATCATGCTTGCAAAATATTTTAAGGCATTGGCAAGTAATGAAAGAACGATTGTGTTTGCCGCGTTTACGGCCGAAGAAGTTGGTGGCTTTGGTTCACAATATTTTTCAAGACAATTTGATCCTGCAAAAGTGATGGCCATGTTTAATATCGAGATGATAGGAACCGAAAGTAAATGGGGTAAGAATTCTGCGTATATCACTGGTTATGAAAAAACCGATATGGGAACCATCATGCAAAAGAATTTGGAAGGAACCGGGTTTACATTTAATCCTGATCCGTATACCAGTCAAAATCTTTTTTACCGGTCCGATAATGCAACGCTGGCAAGACTTGGCGTGCCGGCACATACGATTTCAACGGCTAAAATGGAAGGAGAACCGCATTATCATAAAGTAAGCGATCATATTGAAACACTCGATATGGAAAACATGGCGATGATCATTAAATCAATTGCGCTGAGTTCAAGAAGCATTGTTGCGGGAAAGGATACGCCGACGAGAGTGAAGGTGGAAGACTTAAGATAAATTTCAGATTTAAGATCCGATAGCTATCGGATTCGGACTTTAGATTTTATAGGCAGACTAATAACTCCGATCCCGATAGCTATCGGGACTGCAATCCCTGCCGGCAGGCAGGGTAAATCTAAAATTATATTTTGACAGGAACCGAGTGTATCGCAGCTGCCATTTCCTTAATAAGTGAAGCATCTTTTTCAATCGCATTACCAACAACAATCAAATCAGCGCCGGCTTTACAATTTAGATAAGCTTTTTCAGGGTTGGTAATTCCCCCGCCAACAATCAGGGGCACTTCAATATTTCTTGCAACCGATTCGATCATGCTTTCTGTGATAGGTCGTTTAGCGCCACTGCCGCTGTCCATGTATATTAATTTCATCCCAAGCATTTCACCCGCCATAGCCGTACACATTGCAATTTCATTTTTGTCGGCAGGGATAGGCGAGGCATTGCTGATATACGAAACGGTGGTTGGGGCACCACCATCAACAACCATGTAACCTGTCGGCATGATTTCTAAACCACTCATTTTTACAAAGGGAGCAGACACCACATGTTGCCCGATCAGTAATTCGGCATTTCTTCCTGAAATCAAAGAAAGATATAATAAAGCGTCGGCGTACTTACTTACCTGGTTGGGACTGCCGGGGAAAAGAATTACCGGAATAGAACAATTGGCTTTGATGTATTGAACGACCTCGTCGAGATGATTGCTGATAACCAAACTGCCGCCAACAAGGAAGTAATCTACTTTGGCAGTAAGCGAAAGATCAATTAATTCATCCAGCAGGGAAGTAGTTACTTTGTCCGGATCGATAAGAACCGCAAAAGATTTTTTTCCTTCCTTTTTTCTAAGCTGTAGCGATTGGTAAATTCCTTGCTTCATTCGGGCATATTACAGTTGCAAAAATGCAAAAACTTTTCGTCTTTTTATGCTTTTTAAAAATAATAGATTTACGAGAGAAAAACACCATAATGGCTTAACAATAGTTGGAAATTTGATCGTTTCATTGGGGATTTAGTTGTATATCTTTTTAAAAGTATAAAATAATTATTGTTTTCATAGGAGAAACGAGTTGCTACATATCTTGGATTGATTTACCAAAATTTTTTTTGATATAAAAATGATATGAGTTGTGCAAAAATCCTGAAACATGCTCCTACGCTGCATTAGCAAATTTTCTACTTCCCTTTTCCACATTGTGTTGATATTTGAGGGTTTGAAATTCATTTTTATAAAAATATTTTCGTTTACACCTTTCGCCAGAGAGGCTGGACAACCAAGAACCGACAAAATCTTTAATTACTATGCCCATTAAAAAACAAGCTTCCCGCGGAGCGGGATTGCAGTTCCCTCGTCGCTTCACTCGTGAAGATGTGGATGTATTTGATCTGTTCGAATACGATTATCGAACTTCAGTGATCCGGAATCCAAGTGGCGAAGTGGTATTTGAAATGACGAATGTTGAAGTACCTAAACAATGGAGCCAGATCGCAACCGATATTCTTGCCCAAAAATATTTTCGTAAAGCCGGGGTACCGCAAAAAGATGGAAGTCTTGGTCGGGAGACTTCAGCAAAACAAGTGGCACACCGCATGGCCAATTGCTGGAGAGTATGGGGTGAACGTTATGGTTACTTTGCGTCAGAAAGAGATGCGCAGGTTTTTTACGAAGAGTTGGTGTATTCAATTCTCGATCAAATGTGCGTGCCGAACAGCCCGCAATGGTTCAATACTGGTTTGTATGAAAGCTATGGCATAAAAGGAAAGCCACAGGGTCATTATTATGTGGACCAGGTTGATGGTGAATTAAAAAAATCCACATCTGCATACGAACGTCCTCAGCCACATGCGTGCTTTATATTAAGTGTAAGCGACGACCTGGTGAATGAAGGCGGTATTATGGATCTCTGGGTTCGCGAAGCAAGAATATTTAAGTATGGTTCCGGCGTGGGTACAAACTTTTCACATTTAAGAGGCGAGGGCGAAAAGCTGAGTGGTGGTGGGACGTCATCGGGCTTGATGAGCTTTTTAAAGATTGGTGACCGTGCTGCTGGCGCTATTAAAAGTGGTGGCACAACCCGTCGTGCCGCTAAAATGGTATGTCTTGATCTTGACCACCCGGAAATAGTTGAGTTTGTTAACTGGAAAATGGAAGAAGAGAAGAAAGTAGCAGCATTGATCTCTGCTGGTTATGCCAGCGATTATGAAGGTGAAGCATATAAAACAGTAAGTGGCCAAAATTCAAATAATTCAGTTCGTATTCCCAATGAGTTTTTCAAAGTATTGCAGGAAGATGGCGAATGGGAATTGAAAGGAAGAATGGACGGGAGAGTGATGAAAAAAATTCCAGCGAGAGAATTGTGGAATCAGATTTCTTATGCGGCATGGCGTTGCGCTGATCCGGGAACACAGTATGATACTACTATTAATGAATGGCACACTTGTCCCAAGGGTGGCCGTATCAATGCTTCAAATCCCTGTAGTGAATACATGTTCCTGGATAATACGGCATGTAATCTTGCATCAGCTAACCTGATGAAGTTTTATGATAAGGAAAAGAACCTGTTTGACGTAGAAGGGTATGAATACAATTGCCGCTTGTGGACAGTTGTATTGGAAATTTCTGTATTAATGGCGCAATTTCCAAGTAAAGACGTTGCTCAACTTAGCTATGAATACAGAACACTTGGTTTAGGTTACGCCAATCTCGGCACATTATTAATGGTGAGCGGTATTTCTTATGATAGTGAAGAAGCAAGAGGAATTGCAGGAGCGCTGACTGCTATCATGACCGGTATTTCGTACAAAACATCTGCAGAGATGGCGCAGGTGCTTGGTACTTTCCCGAGATTTGAAGAGAACCGTGATGATATGTTGCGCGTGATGCGGAATCACCGCCTTGCTGCGTATGATGCAGACAATTACGAGGGATTAAGTTTAAAACCACAAGGTATCAAAGCGCAATATTGCCCGGCTTATTTATTAACAGCTGCATGCAAGGCATGGGATGATGCCGTTGAGCTCGGTGAAAAATATGGATACCGCAATGCACAGGCAACTGTAATTGCACCGACAGGGACTATTGGGCTTGTGATGGATTGCGATACCACCGGCGTGGAACCGGATTTCGCCCTGGTGAAATTCAAAAAACTTTCAGGTGGTGGTTATTTCAAGATCATCAATCAATCGGTTCCGTCTGCATTAAGAAATCTGGGTTATAGTGAAAAAGAAACTGATGCTATTATTAAATATGCGGTGGGTACCGCTTCGTTTGCGGGGGCGCCATTTATCAATCATCAATCTTTGAGTGAAAAAGGATTTATTGCTGATGAAATAAAAAGATTGGATGCAGCCGTTGCCTCTGCATTTGAAATAGGATTTGTTTTTAATAAATATACATTGGGTGAAGAGTGCCTGCAGCGGCTTGGCTTTACCCCTGAACAATACAATGACTTTGAGTGGAGCCTGCTCGAAGCGCTGGGTTTTAGCGATGAACAAATCGACGCTGCAAACGACTATGTATGCGGTACCGGTATGCTCGAAGGAGCTCCTTACCTAGAAGAAGAACATTTGCCCGTTTTTGACTGTGCCAACAAATGTGGAAAAAAAGGCCGGCGGTATATTCATGCCAATGGCCATATCCGCATGATGGGCGCCACACAACCTTTTATCAGTGGCGCTATTTCCAAAACCATCAACCTGCCTAATGAAGCTACTGTAGATGAAATTGCCAGCGCCTATATGCTGAGCTGGCAATTGGGATTAAAAGCAAACGCATTGTATCGTGATGGTTCCAAGTTGTCGCAGCCGCTTAGCAACAAATCTGATAAGAAGAAGAAAACCGAGGACACCAACGAGTCAGTGGAGACAAGGCATGCCTTGTCTGTACAAGAGCCAGCAGTTAATAATCAGCAACACGACTCGAATATTGTTGACTTGAGCAAGCTCACAGTCGAAGAATTGTTTGAAGAAGTTCAGAAAAGAGTACAGGCTTCACCTGATACAAAATTGAAACGGAAGCTTGCCAGCATTGTTGAGCGCCGCACGCTACCTGCAAAAAGAAGAGGCTTTACGCAAAAAGCAAAGATCAATGGCCAGGCTATCTTTCTCCGCACCGGCGAATACAGCGATGGTACTTTAGGGGAGATTTTTATTGACATGGCAAAAGAAGGTGCTACCATGCGTAGCATGTCCAACTGTTTTGCTATTGCTATTTCTATCGGTTTACAGTACGGTGTTCCATTGGAAGAGTATGTTGAAAAATTCGTATTTACAAAATTTGATCCGGCTGGATTTGTTGAGCATCCGAATATCAAATCAACAACATCTATTGTAGACTTTATCTTCCGTGCATTAGGTTATGAATACCTGGGAAGGACTGACCTGGTACATGTATTGGATAAACCTGAAGTATTAAATACAGGCGCTGATGACTGGGATGATATTCCTACCAGCCTTGAGTATGAAAAGGAACCTGAACTTTCAAGTGTAAGAGTGGTTGGTGCAGTAAGCAACATACAGCCGGTAAAAGCACATAGATCTGTAAGCACAAAAGCCGAAGCGAACATTGATGCAATGAGTGCAGCCAACAAAGGAATGCAAAGTGATGCGCCGGCTTGTAATACCTGCGGACATATAACAGTACGCAGCGGCACCTGTTACAAATGTTTGAATTGTGGTAATAGTCTTGGTTGCAGCTGACCTCAACCCCGACCCTTCTCCTGAAGGAGATTGGAGAAAGATATTTTGGATGGTAAGGCTAAGTACAAGGTGACTTGGTCTGTTCTGGAAAAACCAAATAGTACCCATTTACTAACCCCGAGAGTTCGGGGTTTTTTACTGATCGCAATTCTTAATCCAAAAAATCTTCCTCTTCTTTCGGTTTATACTTATCAAACATCTTTTCAATAGCTCCAGCAAAAACCGGAAATTTTTCCTTGGCAAAGTCTTTTACTACTTCAACGGCTTGATAGGCTTGTTGTTCAGTTAATCCTGTTGCCACTTAACGATCGATGAAGTCTTTCCTGCCCCTGTCCCCTAAAGGGGAATTTAGATGATTAATGAAAATTGTTAGATTAAGAAAGTTGAAAGATAAAAGAATTTTCCTGAACACCCCTTTAGGGGATGGGGTTATGCCACTTTCAACAAACTGATCTTGCTTGTTTCAAACTTTCTTCTTGCATATTCAACATCCAGCAAAAAAGTCCTTTCATTAGTGCTGGGCAGCTCAAACATCGCATCAGTTAAAATACTTTCACAAATGCTGCGAAGACCACGTGCACCTAATTTATATTCCACCGCTTTTTCTACCATGAAATCAAGAACGGGAACATCAATACTAAGACTAATGCCTTCGAGCTCAAACAATTTTTTATACTGTTTGATCAATGCATTCTTTGGTTCGGTAAGAATAGCGCGGAGCGTAGGAGCATCCAGGGGATCAAGATGAGTGACGACCGGCAGGCGACCCAGTAGCTCGGGTATCAATCCAAAGGTTTTCAGATCCGGAGCATTTACATAACGCAGCAAATTTTTCTTCATAGAATCCTGTAGCTCCTTATCTACATTGAAACCGATCGTATTCGTTTGTACCCTGCGGGCAATCACTTTATCAATACCATCAAATGCTCCACCACAGATAAATAAAATATTTTGTGTGTTGATCTTAATAAGCTTTTGCTCCGGATGTTTACGTCCGCCTTGGGGTGGCACCAATACATCTGTTCCTTCCAGTAATTTCAGCATTCCCTGTTGTACACCTTCACCACTTACATCACGGGTGATGGACGGATTATCTCCCTTCCGGGCAATCTTATCGATTTCATCAATATAAACAATACCACGTTCTGCTGCAGCAACATCGTAATTACAAACTTGTAACAAACGGGTTAAAATACTTTCAACATCTTCCCCTACATAACCAGCTTCTGTAAATACAGTTGCATCAACAATTGTAAAAGGAACATTCAACAATTTAGCAATGGTTTTAGCCAGCAAG
>JAICGN010000115.1 GCA_025923075.1 Chitinophagaceae bacterium | reverse complement strand
TCAAAAGACAGCATTGTTGGAACAGTTGATGCGACAAATATTGACCTGCAACAGCAACAAGTAGAAGCAAGCATTAATGCTTTAAATGAAAAAACTGCAAATGTAAATCCGCAAATTGAATTGTTGAGGGATCAACTGGCTGTTCAACAATCACAACTTGACAATTTATTACATGAAAGAACAAGGATCGAAAACCTGTTAAAAGCGGATGCAGCAACTGCCAAGCAATTAGATGATATCAATGCGCAGATCGATGTAGTGAAAAAAACCATGACGGTGACGCAACAACAGATCAACGTCAAGAAAAATGATATCGCCACTCAAAACCGGAGCATACTAAGCGAAGCCGAGCCACTAAGAAAAAGAGTTGCTCAACTGGAGGATCAGCAACAAAGAGCCAATATTTTAAATCCAGTCACCGGAACAGTCATAGCAAAATATGCCGAAGCCGGAGAAATTACATCATCAGGCAAGGCATTGTATAAAATTGCCGATCTGTCTGAACTCAATCTACGAGCTTATGTAACCGGTGTCCAGTTGTCAATAATAAAATTAGGGCAACAGGTAAAAGTAATGATCGACCAGGGAGAAAAAAAGTATAAAGAGTATACAGGTACGATAGTATGGATATCAGACAAGGCGGAGTTTACTCCAAAAACAATCCAGACAAAAGAGGAGAGGGCCAATCTTGTTTATGCAATAAAAGTGAAAGTAAAGAATGATGGGTTATTGAAAATTGGGATGTATGGGGAGGTGAAATTAAACCCCCTGTCCCCCTAAAGGGGCGACTTAGATCGGCAATGCTTTTGATTATTTGAGATTTCTTTATTCCGTACGGATAAAATATTAATAGCCCAGGGTTTAAACCCTGGGCTCAAAAAAAAAGATTCATCAGAATGAACGCAGTCATTGTAGAAAATATTATCAAAACCTACGGAAAGAAAAAGGAAGTCACGGCATTGAATGATATTTCCTTTGACGTCTCGCAAGGCGAGTTATTTGGGATCATCGGTCCTGATGGTGCCGGCAAAACTTCATTATTCAGAATTCTTACAACGTTATTGCTTGCTGATAGTGGTAAAGCAATGGTAGATGGATATGATGTGGTGAAAGATTATAAAGCAATCCGTAAACGTGTTGGTTATATGCCGGGCCGGTTTTCATTGTACCCCGATCTGTCCGTTGAAGAAAACCTAAACTTCTTTGCCACTATTTTTAATACAAGTATTAAGGAGAACTATGACCTGATAAAACATATCTATGTGCAGATAGAACCATTCAAGGATCGTAAAGCAGGAAAGTTGTCAGGTGGCATGAAACAAAAACTTGCATTGAGCTGTGCACTCATCCATCGTCCATCGGTTTTGTTTTTAGATGAACCGACAACAGGTGTTGATGCGGTAAGTCGCAAAGAGTTTTGGGAAATGCTGAAAACATTGAAAGAGCAGGGGATTACGATCTTGGTTTCCACTCCATATATGGATGAAGCAGGTCTGTGTGATCGGGTTGCATTAATTCAAAATGGAAAAATTCTTTCTATCAATACACCTCGCGGCATTGTTGATAGTTTTTCGAAACCATTGTGGGCCGTGAAGTCGTCAAGAATGCTTCCATTATTAAAAGAGTTGCTCCAGGAAGATTTTGTAGAAGATGCATACCCTTTTGGAGAGTTTCATCATGTAGTAATGAAAGACCAGTCAGATGAACCTTTGCTTCGCCAGTTTATCGAAGATCATAATAATGACAGTGCAGTTTTGCAAGCTGCACGGCCAGATATTGAAGATTGTTTTATTGCATTAATGAAGAATTAAATGAGCAACGATAAGGTAATAACGGCAACTAATCTAACCAAGAAATTTGGCGACTTCACGGCTGTCGACCACATCAGCTTTGATGTACATAAGGGTGAAATTTTCGGATTTCTTGGTGCTAATGGCGCAGGCAAAACAACTGCCATGCGAATGCTTTGTGGCCTTTCATTACCAACATCGGGTGAAGCAACGGTTGCAGGTTTTGATGTATATAAGGAAAATGAAAAGATAAAAAAGAGCATTGGCTACATGAGTCAGAAATTTTCCTTATATGAAGACTTAACCGTAAAAGAAAACATGGAATTCTATGGCGGTATTTATCACATGACGGATAAATTCATTAAAGAAAAAACAGCTTTTATTCTTGATCATCTTCATTTGCAAAAGGAAGCGAATACATTAGTAAGATCCTTGCCGTTGGGCTGGAAACAAAAGCTCGCATTTTCAGTTGCCATATTTCATGAGCCCGGAATTGTTTTTCTTGATGAGCCAACGGGCGGCGTTGATCCGGTAACAAGAAGAGAATTCTGGAACATGATCTACGAAGGGGCCGACAAAGGAATCACGGTATTTGTTACGACGCATTATATGGATGAAGCGGAATATTGTAATCGTGTAAGCATCATGGTGGATGGAAGGATAGAGGCGTTGGATACACCGTCTCAATTGAAGCAAACCTATGATGCATCAACCATGGATGAAGTGTTCTTGATGTTAGCTCGAAAAGCAACAAGAGTTGAAATGTGAAAATGGAAAATTGAAAATTTTTGATATGAAAGAAAGTATTGCTGCAACAAAGGCTGTGGATTTTGCCATTAAAATTATTGGGTTGTACAAATTTTTAGTAGAAGAAAAAAGAGAGTATGTAATGTCAAAACAGGTGCTGCGCAGTGGCACTTCAATCGGGGCTTTAATTAGAGAAGCAGAACATGCTGAATCAAAGGCTGATTTTTTACACAAGATGAATATAGCGTTAAAAGAGGCAAATGAAACTTGTTATTGGCTTCTTCTTTTATATATAAAGGTGGTTATATAACTGAATCACTCTCTTGAGTTGGTTAAATTATTGGCCAGTATTGTCAAAACAGCAAAAGCAAATTTGAATAAATGAAACGCCGCTTTCCATTGTCAATTTTCAATTTTCAATTTTTTGCATTCGTAAAAAAAGAATTCTTCCATATCTGGCGTGACAAGCGCACAATGTTCATATTGCTTGGGATGCCTGTTGTGCAGATTGTAATATTTGGCTATGCGCTTACCAATGAAGTAAAGAATGCAAATATTGCAATACTTGATAATTCCAAAGATGCAGCCACTGCTTCACTTACTACTCAGCTGGATGCCAGCCGTTATTTTGCGCTCGAGAAAAATATTGTTACTTACAAACAAATCGAAGAAGAATTTAGAAAAGGTAAAATAAAACTCGCTATCGTTTTTCCGCAGCATTTTGGCGAGGATCTTCAGCATTTCAACAAGGCACAGGTGCAAATAATAGCTGATGCCGCCGACCCAAATACCGCAAACCAGCTTGCCAATTATGCTACAGCAATTATTAGTGATTATCAGGACCGTGTCACAAATGACAGAAGACTGCCTTACACGATCGATACCGAAATGCGGATGCTTTACAACCCACAATTAAAAGGTGCATTCAATTTTGTGCCTGGTGTAATGGCCATGGTCTTGTTATTGGTGTGTACGATGATGACCGCGATCACCATTGTAAAAGAAAAAGAAATGGGCACTATGGAAGTTATGCTGGTATCCCCGATGCGACCACAAATGGTGGTGATTGCAAAAGCGGTTCCTTATTTATTATTATCAACTATCAATATCACTTCGATATTGTTGTTAAGTGTGTTTGCACTTGAACTTCCGATCAATGGAAGCCTGGCACTACTCGGTTTTGAAAGCATTTTGTTTACCCTGGTATCACTGTCACTTGGCTTGTTAATTTCAGCCCGAGCCGCATCGCAGCAAACTGCGATGTTTATTTCATTGGTTGCCTTATTTCTTCCTACGATCATGCTCAGCGGGTTTATGTTCCCTGTTGAAAATATGCCTTTGCCGTTGCGGATTATTTCGAATATCGTTCCTGCAAAATGGTATTACAGTATTGTAAAATCGGTCATGATAAAAGGACTTGGCATTGCTGGTGTTTGGAAAGAAACCTTAATACTCGCCGGAATGATGACTTTCTTTTTAACTATGGCCATTAAACGATTTAAAATAAGATTAGCATAATGAAAAGTTCCTTTATTTGTGATGTGAGCTTGAGTTCCCTGATTGAACGACCCTTACGAAGCACAGCCTGCCCTGAGAGTATTCGAGGGGGTTATCGTCCTTTTACGTATGCATCAATCGCCTCGCAGCTTAGGCAGAGGGAAGTGAAGTGCCGTTTTTTATTCACCACTCACCACTCACCATTCACCATTGACCATTCACCTTCATGAGAACATTAAAATTCATATTACGCAAAGAGTTTCGCCAGATATTTCGTGATCCCGGAATACTCCGGGTAATCCTTATCATGCCTGCGATCCAGTTGCTGATCCTTCCCTGGGCGGCTGATTATGAGATCAAGAACATCAAGCTCGCGGTGGTGGATCATGATCATTCTGAATATTCACGGCAATTGATAAATAAGGTGACATCATCTGGTTATTTTATTCTTACTCATTACTCATCTTCCTATGAACAGGCCCTGGAAGAAATTGAAAAAGATGACGCTGACCTGGTCTTACAGATACCAGATCATTTTGAAAAAGACCTTGTAAGAGAAAACGAAGCAAGACTTTTCATGGCATTGAATGCAATCAATGGGACAAAAGCAAATCTTGGAGGAGCCTATTTACGAACGATTATCCAGGATTACAACAGACAGGTAAGAACTGAATGGATCCAGTTTCCAAGATTTAGTTCAGAAACACAAATAGAAATTACATCATCTAACTGGTTTAATCCATTGATGAATTATAAATACTTTATGGTGCCCGGCATACTTGTGATTTTATTAACCATGGTGGGTTCCAACCTTGCTGCGATAAACATTGTAAAAGAAAAAGAAATTGGTACTATCGAGCAGATCAATGTGACGCCGATAAAGAAATTTCATTTTGTCCTTGGCAAGCTTTTACCTTTTTGGATCCTTGGGTTGGTCGTTCTTACAATTGGGCTAACAATTGCAAGGCTGGCATACGGTATCATTCCTGCAGGAAGCTTCCTGACTATATATGTCTTTGCTGCGGTTTATCTTTTAGCAGTTTTAGGATTGGGTTTGCTTATTTCTACCTATTCTGTCAATCAGCAACAGGCCATGTTACTTTCATTTTTCTTAATGATGATCTTCATACTACTTGGCGGGCTCTACACATCTATTGACAGCATGCCTGAATGGGCCAAATGGATCACACGATTCAATCCCGTTTCCTATTTTATAGAAGTAATGCGGATGGTTGTATTAAAAGGCAGTAGCCTTGCCGATATTAAGTATCACTTATTGAAAATGGCCGGGTTTGCAGTGGTGTTCAACGGCTGGGCGATTTTCAGCTACCATAAAAGAAGTTGAGAAAAATCCTTTCACGGGTTTATAAACTTTTTTATATTCGGATAATTAAATCTTGCTATATGGTAAAACTTGGTCAACTCCAGTCCGGCGATATTGTAATGGTAAATGACGAAGGCGTGATGCGTGAAGGAACGGTTATTCAAAAAAATGCTGAAGAACAAATGGCGCTGATTGATAACGGGGTTCAGGAGTTTTGGTATGCACCCGAAGATATTTTCCCGGTGGCTTTAGATGAAGCGCAGTTGCTAAAGTTCGGTTTTGAAAAGGAACCTTTGGATGGAACGGCCATAAAATATAAAAAAGGCGTTTTTAGGCTTGTTACCCCCGTTGCCGGGGATTTTTCAAAGATTGATATGTGGTATCGGGAGGACAACCGTCATTTTCATGTGCCGATTGCCGTGCATGAGCTCCAAAACCTGCACTCGTCAATGACCAAAGTACCGTTAGAACGGCCCTGAGAGCCTGATTTCAAGCTCTTTCAGTTTAACAACATCTGCTTTCAAAATAGCCGGGAAAAAGAATCCCGGTTTTTTTATTTTTAAGATTGATACTCTTATCTTTGCGCTCCCAAAAAAACTATGTCAAAACAAGCCCTGATCAAGCAAGACGGTACCATTATCGAGGCACTTTCAAATGCTATGTTCAAGGTAAAGCTGGAAAACGGGCACGAGATACTGGCCACGATCTCTGGTAAAATGAGAATGAACTACATACGCATTTTACCAGGTGATAAAGTAGGAGTGGAGATGAGCCCGTATGATTTGACAAGGGGAAGGATCATTTTCAGGTATAAATAATTGTAATTGTCTGAGATCTGAGTTCGGAGTTAAGAGTTCAGAGTTCGGAGTTAAAGCAAATAACAATGAAAGTAAGAGCATCAATTAAGAAACGTAGCGCAGATTGCAAGATCGTTCGTCGCAAGGGCAAGCTGTATGTTATTAACAAAAAGAATCCCCGGTTCAAGCAGCGCCAGGGATAAAACGATAGGCAATAGACAACAGGCAATTTTGCCAATTGCATATTGCCAATTCAAGTAAAAGAAAACAAAAAAACTAAAAGAAAAATATGGCTCGTATTGCCGGTGTTGACTTACCAAAGAACAAAAGAGGAGAAATAGGACTTACCTATATCTATGGTATTGGTCCCTCTACTGCTAAATTTATCCTCGACAAAAATAGTATTGACCGTAATAAGAAAGTAAATGACTGGAATGATGATGAATTGAATGCTATTCGTAATACTATTACTGAAGAACTGAAAGTAGAAGGTGCTCTTCGCAGTGAAGTGCAGATGAGTATTAAGCGTTTGCTTGACATTGCCTGCTACCGTGGTCTTCGTCATCGTAAAGGATTACCGGTTCGTGGTCAGCGGACAAGAACAAATAGCCGTACAAGAAAAGGAAAACGTAAGACAGTTGCCGGTAAGAAGAAGGCACCGAAGAAGTAAAAATGAGTTCGGAGTCTGTAGTTCAGAGTTCCGAGTTTCGATATGACTTATATAATATTGAATCAACACCAGATCGCTTTGTAAGTCAGCAGCAGGGTTGATTCAGTCCGCCGGAAGGAGGATAAGATTTAAAACAAAAGATTACCTCAGAACAAAAATTATGTCAAAAGCAAAAGAAACGCAGCAGCCACTTAGTGCAAAAGCTGCCGCGAAAAAGAGAATAGTAAAAGTGGATTCATATGGTGATGCACACATTACTGCAAGCTTCAACAACATCATTATCAGTCTAACCAACAAGAGCGGCCAGGTCATTTCCTGGAGCAGCGCGGGCAAAATGGGATTCAAGGGTTCTAAGAAGAACACTCCCTATGCTGCGCAATTAGCTGCCGGTGATGCTGCAAAGACTGCATTTGATGCTGGTTTGAAAAGAGTGGATGTATATGTGAAAGGACCGGGTGCAGGAAGGGAAAGTTCGATCCGTGCAATTGCCCAAAGTGGAATTGAAGTTGTGATGATCAAAGACGTGACCCCGCTGCCACATAATGGTTGCCGTCCGCCTAAGAAAAGAAGAGTATAATAATAGTGCATACATGCACAATAGCACTTATACAGGAGGAAGTTTGATTATGTTGGCAGCTATTATTGCTTTTGTGATCATTATTCGAAGAAGAAATAGAAAGTCATAATTGTCTTGAAAGGATCAGGACAGTTCATTATAAAAAAGGGTGCCCGATTAATTTTTTACGATTTTTTACCGATCGTAGCACCGTTTCAAAAAAAATCGAAATGAATAAAAACTATGGCACGTTACACTGGTCCAAAGACCAAGATTTCCCGCATTTTTGGTGAGCCCATTTTGGGCAATGGTAAATGGCTGAATAAAAACAGCAATCCTCCGGGTCAGCATGGAGCATCACGTAAGCGTAAAAGCTTGGGTGAATATGCGCTTCAGCTTCGCGAAAAACAAAAAGCCAAATACACTTATGGTGTATTGGAAAAACAATTCCGCAAAACATTTGAAGAAGCAGCACGCCGCAAAGGTGTAACAGGTGAAAACCTGATCAAATTACTGGAAGCAAGATTGGACAACACGATCTTCCGTATGGGTATTGCGCCTTCCCGTCCCGCTGCAAGACAGTTGGTAAGTCATAAACACATTACTGTAAATGGCGATGTAGTGAATGTCCCCTCTTTCCAGTTAAAAGCTGGTGATGTTATCAGCATTAAAGACAGCAGCAAGACAAGGACTTCGGTCACAACTCCGATCAAAGGAAAGAATCCAAAGTTCAGCTGGCTTGACTGGAATGAAACTGAAATGCAGGGCACATTTATTACTTATCCTGAAAGGGAAAGTGTACCTGAGAATATTAAAGAGCAGTTGATAGTGGAGTTGTACTCGAAGTAAACCCAACCCCCTGTTCCCCTAAAGGGGGAACTTAAGAGGGAGAGTTCTTTATTTGTTTGGATATATTCTATCGTTGAAGTGGTAGAGATAACGTTTGGAGTAGTACAGGAGAACCGCTCCTTTCCCTTTGGGGAAGGAGAAGGAGCCTGCCTGCCGGCCGGCAGGGATGGGGCCTGCTGAATAAAGAACAGAACGTTGAACGGAGCGACGCAACAGAGGCTTAATAGTAGTAATGAAGGTTGGCTAACAAAAAATAAACTATAAAATTTTAAATATAAACTATGGCAATTTTAAATTTCCAGAAGCCTGATAAGATCATCTTACAAAAGGCTACCGACTTTGAAGCTCAATTTGAGTTTCGTCCTTTGGAACCGGGATTTGGTGTTACTATCGGTAATGCCCTTCGCCGCGTATTATTAAGTTCATTGGAAGGGTATGCGATTGTGGGTGTGAAAATTGACGGGGTTGATCATGAGTTCGCAACAATTAAAGGTATTGCTGAAGATGTGGTGGAAATTTTATTGAACCTGAAGCAGGTTCGGTTTAAGAAAGTTGTTGATCATGAAGTGAGCAATGAAAGAATTATGCTGTCAATAAAGAATCGTTCTGAATTTATTGCAGCAATGATCGGTGAAGGAACACAGAGTTTCCAGATCATGAATCCTGAATTGCTGATCTGCACACTGGATTCCTCAGCTAAGCTTGATATTGAATTGACAATTGGCAAGGGTCGTGGTTATGTGCCTGCAGAAGACAACAAACCAAAAGATGCGGTTTTGGGTTATATTCCTATTGATTCTATTTACACTCCGATAAAGAATGTAAAATATACAATTGAAAATACCCGTGTGGAGCAACGCACTGACTACGAAAAGTTGATCATGGAAGTTGCTACCGATGGTACGATTCATCCAGAAGAAGCTGTGAAACAGGCTTCACGTATTTTGATCCAGCACCTGATGATCATCACAGATGAAAATATCACATTTGATAATAAAGAAGAGAAAAAAGAAGACCTGGTGGATGAGCAAACATTGCAACTCCGCAAGATCCTGAAAACTCCTCTTGAAGATCTTGATCTTTCAGTTCGCGCATTTAACTGCTTAAAAGCTGCAAAGATCAATTCACTTAGTGAATTAGTGCAATACGAGCAGGAAGACCTGATGAAGTTCCGCAACTTCGGGCAAAAGTCCCTTGCAGAGATCGAGCAGGTGTTGAATGAAAGAGGGTTGCAGTTTGGAATGGACTTAGGTAAGTTGGGGTTGGATAAGGATGATTTCTAAGCCCCTGTCCCCCGTTGCTTCGCGTTGCTCGCAATGACGGGGGAACTTAAGTTGAGCAGTTCTTTTTTTATTGAGATATTTTTTTATGAATGTTGATGATTATGTATCCGGCAGTCGTAGTACTATTAAACTTCTGTTGCGTCGCACTCTTCAGCGTTCAGAACAATATTGAACAATTTGGTAACTAAAAATCTCTTTCAACTAAGGAGTGTTTATAAACACCCCCTGTCTGCCGACAGGCAGGCTTTAGGGGATGGGGGATTAAGGCTATAATTCCTGACACGGTATAGCCGAAACATTAATAACAATAATTTGAAATGTGTAATTAGCAAATCAGCACATTATCAAATTAGCAAATTAAACAGTCATGCGTCACGGAGACAAAATCAAAAATCTAAGCAGAACAAAAGCCCACAGGGATGCGTTGCTTAGTAATCTTGCAGTTGCTTTGATCACTCACAAGAGGATCGTAACAACTGTTGCAAAAGCAAAAGCTTTACGTGTATACGTTGAGCCGCTTCTTACAAAAGGTAAAACAAACACCACCCATCAGCGTCGTGTTGTATTTAGTTATTTGCAGGATAAAGCTGCAATTACTGAATTGTTCAGCACTGTTGCTGAGAAAATAGCAGGTCGCCCCGGTGGTTATACCCGTATCATTAAATTGGGAGCTCGACCCGGTGATAATGCTGAAATGGCAATGATCGAACTGGTTGACTTTAATGAGATCTATGGTAAGGGTAAGGGTGAAGTAAAAGAAACAACCAAGAAAACCCGTCGTGGCCGTGCAAAGAAATCTGCAACAGAAAAAGCCGAGGAAGCGACAACGGAAGGGAAAAGCGAAGAATAACAAGACATCTCTTCATACACAAGGGCTCTCCTCAATCGGGAGAGCTTTTTTGTTTGGGATAATTTGTGAAGAATCGGCATACCCGCCTGTAATTCTTCTAGACAGGGCATGCCAGAGGCTACATTTGTTTGGTGAATTTTATTGTCGTAGAGACAGGGCATGCCCTGTCTCTACGCAAACCGAATCAGAACAAATAAGATTTCACAATTACCTCACCCCCATGAAAATTTATTTGAAAAGAAAAATTTGCCACCCCCTCTCCTTAAGGAGAGGGGAGGTGTGAACCGCGAACTTCGGAGATGTGAGGGGGTGAGGTCAAAATGAATTAAATTTGAAATCCCTGCTTGCCGCATTAAAATAAATCTTAAAAGGAACTGATCACATGAGTAATTCATCATCGGCAGCATTGGAAAGATTCAGGAATCTTGTAGGCGTTAAGTTTCAATTGTATAATAGTTTATTTACCTCGTTGCCTTTTCATAGAATTGAAAAGACAGGAATATTGCTCTCCTTATTCCTTTCGGTTTGCGAAGAAGGTTTCAAAAAAAAATTAAGCCCAAAACAAATAATAGAGGATTTTTTTAATAAACATACTTCATCATTAAACGAGGAAGATAAGATCGACCTGCTGTTTCGTTTTGTACAGTACGCAGAAAGACAGGTTGTACTGTTCGATGCATTGGAAGATGCCGCTTTTCGCGAAGTGAATGATATGAACGGGGTAGGTACATTAAAACATCTTGAATCGGAAGTGGTGCAGGAAAAGCTGCAGCATAAGCTTGCTGAAAAATTAAAAGATTTTAATGTATTGCTGGTGCTGACCGCGCATCCAACACAATTTTATCCGGGTCCTGTTCTTGGAATTATCAATGATCTTTCAAAAGCACTGGCTGAAAACAATGCAAGCCAGGTAAATGTCTTATTGCAACAGTTGGGTAAAACGCCTTTCTTTAAACATCAGAAGCCTACTCCTTATGATGAGGCCGTTAGCCTGATCTGGTACCTTGAAAATGTTTTTTATGCTGCTGCAGGCAGGATTGTGTCCTTTTTTAAGAATCATCTCGCAGATTCATTGACGAATGACCAGCCGGTGATCAGGATGGGATTTTGGCCAGGTGGTGACCGGGATGGAAACCCATTTGTTAAGTCCGAAACAACGCTGCAGGTTGCAGAAGCATTGCGTGGTGGCATTATTAAATGCTATTATCTCGAAATTAGAAGATTGAAACGCAGACTCACCTTCCAGGGTGTTGACGTGCTGTTGGGAGACCTGGAAAGAAAACTTTACAATAATATTTTTGTTCCGGGTCAAAAAACAGATATCACCCAAAATGAAATTTTAAAAACACTTGATGAGATAAGAGAGATCCTGATCTATAAACACAATAGCCTGTTTCTTCATCTTGTGAATAATCTGAAAAATAAAGTCCACATATTCGGACTGCATTTTGCGTCGCTTGATGTCCGGCAGGAAAGTTCTGTTCATGGCACAGTGATTGAATCACTTGTTGGGACAGTAAAAGAACTACCGGAGAATTATGCATCATTAAATGACGATGAAAAAATAAAAATACTTTCCGATCTCCAACCGATAGATCCATCATTATTGACCGGTAATGAGATTCAAAAAGATACGATCGAATCGGTCCAGGTGGTAAAGCAAATCCAGAAATACAATGGAATTCAGGGTTGTAATCGTTATATAATTAGCCAATGCAACAGCGCGTTGAATGCAATGGAAGTGTATGGCTTGTTTTTGCTGGGAGGATGGAAAAAGGAAGAGATGAATATCGACATCGTTCCTTTATTTGAAACTATCGATGATCTGAAAGGTGCTGCATCGATCATGAGAAAATTGTATAATAACAGCGAGTACCAGCAACATTTGAAAAGAAGAAATAATTGTCAGGTGATCATGGTGGGTTTTAGTGATGGAACTAAGGATGGAGGTTACCTGATGGCGAACTGGAGTATTTATAAAGCGAAAGAAGAGCTAACCGCCATATCTAAAGAACATGGAATTGATGTTATATTCTTTGATGGCCGTGGTGGACCTCCTGCCAGAGGTGGCGGTAAGACACATAAGTTTTATGCATCGCTTGGAAGCGACATTTCAAGTAAAGAAATTCAACTGACGATCCAGGGGCAGACAGTCAGTTCAAATTTTGGAACGATTGATTCTGCGCAGTATAACATGGAGCAATTGATCCATGCGGGGATTTCAAACGAAGTTTTTTCCGATAAAGAAAAATCGCTTGATAAAGAAGAAGAAGCGCTTATTCAGCAATTAGCTGATATTAGTTTTGATTCTTATACGCAACTAAAAAACCATCCTGATTTTTTAGATTACCTGGTACATGCAAGCCCCTTACGTTTTTATAGCGATACAAACATTGGGAGCCGGCCTGCTAAAAGAGGCGCTTCAAAAATGTCGCTAAAAAATTTAAGGGCCATACCTTTTGTTGGCGCCTGGAGCCAGTTGAAACAGAATGTGACCGGGTATTTTGGTGTAGGGACAGCCTTGCAACAACTTGAACAGAAAGGAAAATTTCCCGCAATTAAAAAGTTGTATAACGAATCTTTATTTTTCAAAACGCTGCTTGATAATTGTGAAATGGCGATGCACAAATCCTTCTTTCCCCTTACTTCACATTTAGCAGATCATCCAAAGTTTGGCGAGATATGGCAAATTATTTTCCAGGAGTATGAATTAACGAGGCAATATGTATTGCGCTTATCGGGAAAATCAGAACTGATGGATGACTACCCCGTCGAGCAGCAATCTATTTTAATGCGGGAACGAATTGTGTTACCACTTGTCACTATACAACAATATGCAATGATACGTGTGAGAGAGATGGAAGAAGCGATCGTTAATGCCCCGATAAAGAGTACGTATGAAAAATTAGTGATGCGTTGTTCTTTTGGGATTATTAATGCGGGGAGAAACTCAGCTTAAAAAGCCCCTGTCCCCCGAAAGGGAAGACTTAGGTAGCGGCTTTCTTATTTTAAAGTTGATTTTAATATTATCGAAGAGAGTACCTTAATTACATCGTCAACTTCACTTCTAATTTGTTCATTTGTAAAACGGATTACAGTTAGGTTCAAATTCTCTAAATATTCTTGTCTTTTTTTGTCAGCCAACTTTGCTTCCTCTGAATCATGGATCGATCCATCGATCTCAATGACAAGTTTTAGTTTGTGGCAATAAAAATCTGCAATATAAATTGAAATGGGATGTTGTCTTCTGAACTTATATTCCGGAAACTGCTCTTTTAACCGCAACCAAAAAATTTGCTCTGCAGGAGTTAACTTATTTCTTAATTCTCTTGCGTTGTCAAAAATTAAAGG
>JAICGN010000114.1 GCA_025923075.1 Chitinophagaceae bacterium | reverse complement strand
GTTTTTTCTACCTGGCTTGACAACAGGACAAAGCTGGTTGGTAGCGATTCTGTAAAGGCAGGTAATCTTCAACCCGAATATTACTTTGACGGGATGGAGCTGGATACTATTCGCTACCCGCATGATACTGCCGGGTATTTTTATTACCTCATAGATGAAGCGGTGGCGGATACTACGGCAGCGTACATCACGAGAGCGGCGCCAGATCTTAGCTGGGTCTATTTAGAGTATACAGATGAAATGGGCCACCGTCATGGTAACGGCAAACAACTGGATGATGCATTATTAAAAACAGATAAGCAAATACAGCGAATTTGGAATGCGATCCAATACCGTGAAAAGAATTTTAATGAGGAATGGCAAATATGGATAACCACTGATCATGGTCGTGAAAATAACGGCTATCATCACGGCGGACAGACCCAACGCGAAAGAACAATATGGATCATCACAAATGCGAAAGGATTAAATGAAAGATTTAAAAAACAACAACCGGCAATAGTTGATATCATGCCATCGATCGCGTCTTTTCTTAAGGTTGACATTCCAAGAGATAAATTCATGGAAGTGGATGGCATCTCCCTAACCGGGAAAATTTCGGCCACAGATGCAGCAGCTGATTTGAAGGATGGAATTATAGAAGTAAAGTGGAAGGCAACCAAAAAAGAAGGGAAAGCAAAAATCTGGTTGGCCACAACCAATTATTTTAAAACCGGCGGGAAAGATGATTATAGATTAATGGCTGAAGTACCGGTGGGCAATGGCGCAGCTAAAATTGATGTCCGAAATATTCCATCTGAATTTTATAAAATAGTTATTGAAATGCCGTATAATTTTTTAAACAGATGGATAATAGTCACATGAGTTGAGATAAAATTAAATTACCATGAAACAATTTACTTGCTTAGTTACCACTTTATTGTTCATTAATCTCCTATTTGCGCAACAAGCAAAAAAAGGAAGATATGGAGATGGCCCAGATGACGTACCAATAGTTGGCGTCATCAAAGGATTAAGTGATGAACAATTATTGGAAACAGTTCAAAAACAAACATTCCGCTTCTTCTGGCATGGCGCACATCCTGTAAGTGGATTAGCATTAGAAAGAAGCAATACCGTTTTAGCCGAACATTATTGGGACTATATCAATGAAGCCTGGGATGAACCTAATTTCAGTAAAACAAAATTCGGTCCGGACGCCGGTGCGATTGGCGGAACCGGTTTTGGAATCATGTCAACTATTGTTGCAGTTGAAAGAGGCTGGATAGGAAGAGATACGGCCGTGAGAAGATTGATTAAGATCGCAGACTTTCTTATCAATGCAGATTGTTATCATGGCATCTACCCTCACTTCATGAATGGAACGACCGGGAAAACAATTCGATTCGACAGGTTGGACGACGCAGCCGATATTGTAGAAACTTCTTATCTGATAATGGGATTTTTGTGTGCCAGGGAGTATTTCACTAAAGAAGCACCAAGAGAAGTTTATTTACGGAAACGGATTAATCAAATATGGGGAGCTGCCAACTGGAACTGGCATACCAATGGAGAGAAAAAATTGTATTGGCACTGGAGTCCTTATAATGGTTTTGATATGAACTTTCCTGTCTGGGGTTATAATGAATGCCTGATTACTTATATCATGGCTGCTTCATCATCCACTAAAGGAATTTCAAAGGAAGCGTATGATGGCACATGGGCAGGAAGTTTAGGATTTAAGAATGGAAAAGAATACTATGGTTATGTGTTACCATTGGGCAATTATGACAAAGACAAAGGCGGGCCGTTATTTTTTAACCAATATACTTTCCAGGGTATCGATCCAAACGGATTAAAAGATTCTTTAGGCAATGATTATTTCATACAAGGAAAAAATCATACTCTTATCCACCGGGCATACTGTATGGAGAATCCAAAAAAATATAAAGGATATAGCGAGCGATGCTGGGGATTAACTGCCGGTGATAGCTATAAAGGTTATGTTGCACATAGCCCGCATCCCGACAATGATAAAGGCGTTATTCAGCCAACAGCAGCCATTTCTTCAATACCCTATACCCCAAAAGAAAGCATGCAAGCCCTACGCTATTTCTATGAAGAGCTGGGAAATAAGATATGGAGCAAATATGGTTTTGTCGATGGCTTTAGCATTCATCACAACTGGTATGCTAAATCGCACCTGGCAATTGACCAGGGACCTATTATTACAATGATCGAGAATTATCGTACAGGATTACTATGGAAGCTATTTATGAAGATACCAGATATCCAAAACGGCTTGAAGAAACTTGGTTTCTCCAGTCCATGGATAAAAAATTAAACCGATGCTAAGGTATAAGTTAATTATCTTTTGCATTTTATTTTCTATTGTACTAAATGCACAGGAGTATGAATACAATTATACTTTCTTTACCAATAGCAACATGAGCGGCAATTATTTTTCGAGCCGAATAGCTGCCGCTGGTAATTCCTCGATCAGAAATATCGATCATAGGTTGCCGGTCAACAATTTGAAGTATCACACACCGGGAAATTCGTTGACGCTTCAATACAAGAATGCCCCAAGGGGTAAATGGAGCGCTGCAATCTTTTACAGGGAAAAAAGAGGAATGGATCATTTTAAAAAAATAAACACGCTTTCATTCTGGGTTTTCAGAACCTTTAGTACGGTGCAATTAAACGAATTGCCGCAGGTACAGTTAATGCGCCGGGATAGTAGCCTAACCAGTTCGTTTACCCTGGAAAAAATAAACGCAAACAAATGGGAGCAGGTGAATATACCCATTACGTCATTTATTGGTTCCGCTGACTATCAACCGACAGATTTTATCGCCGTTGTTTTCTCATTTCAAAATGGAAGGGAGGATTCTGAACATGTTTTGTACATTGATGATATAGAATTTTCAAATGCTGAAAATTCCGGTACCGTTACGGCCTTACCTGTTATTACCTCTGCGTCGAATGGATATGCTATGCATGTTGATATAACATGGGAAAAAATAACTGATAAAAATGTCCGCCTGATAAAAATTTACCGCTCCACTGATGGTAAAAAGCTAAGTCTTGTTGGCGTACAGGAACCTTATATTAATCGTTACGCAGATTTTCATGGTAAGACTGGACAACAATATTTTTATACGATCTCCCTTCTTGATAATAACTACCGCGAAACAAAGAGATCGAAATTTGTTCGCGGCGCTACCAAGGCAATGACAGATGAGGACTTGCTGACCATGGTGCAGCAGGCGTCCTTTCGATATTACTGGGAAGCAAACGAACCAACAAGCGGATTAGCGAGGGAGAATATTCATGGAAGACAAAACATGGTCGCTAGCGGTGCATCGGGTTTTGGCATTATGGCGCTCATCGTTGGTACGGAAAGAAAATTTATTAGCAGAAAGGTATCTGTTGAACGATTCACAAAAATTCTAAACTTTTTGGGAAAGGCAGATCGTTTTCATGGAGTATACCCTCATTTCTTAGACGGACCAACCGGCAAAGTAGAACCCTTCTTTGGATCAAGAGATAATGGCGCCGACCTGGTAGAAACCTCTTTTCTTTTACAAGGTCTTTTAGCAGCAAGACAATATTTTTCTTCAAATGATCCAGAAGAAAAAATGATCCGCGACAAAATAACTGCTATTTGGGAGGGAACGGAATGGGATTGGTTCAAACGATATCCCGACAGCAAGTTTTTGTATTGGCATTGGTCACCTGACCAGGAATGGATCATCGATCATAATTTAATCGGATGGAATGAGACAATGGTAACTTATCTTTTGGCAATCGCTTCACCAACACATGCTGTTTCGCCAACTATGTATTACAGCGGATGGGCGAACCAGGACAGTACCGGGATAAAATATCGTTCTGCGTGGGGACAAACAACAGATGGATCCATGTACACAAATGGCAATACTTATTTTGGAGTGAAGCTTGATGTTGGTGTGTCAACCGGCGGTCCCCTGTTCTTTACCCATTATTCTTACATGGGTTATGATCCGCACCTGATCACGGACAAGTACACCAATTATTTTCGCAATAACCAGAACATCGCCAAAATAAATTATCGTTATTGTGTAGAAAATCCAAAAAAAATCAAAGGCTATGGCGACAGTGCATGGGGATTAACTGCAAGCGATGGGCCTTTTAATTATTCTGCAGACGAACCTGTCGCCTGGCAGGATAACGGCAAAATAACACCAACAGGTGCAATTAGCTCTTTTCCTTATTTACCCGAAGCGTCAATGAAAGCGCTCAAAAATTATTATTTCAACCACGGAAAATTTTTATGGGGTGAATATGGTTTTAAAGATGCATTTGATCTCACTAATAACTGGTGCTCGGATATTTATATGGGTCTTAACCAGGCGCCAATGACTGTGATGATCGAGAATTACCGCACCGGATTAATATGGAAACTGTTCATGCAAAACCCGGAAATAAAAACTGGTCTTAAAAAAATAAACGATTTACAATAACATATAAAACCTGAAAATATGAGTAACACAATTTCCCGACAAAAATTCCTGCAATATACAGCCGCTGCCGGCGCAGCTACACTGTTATCATCATTGGAAGGTCTTGCACTCCAGACTCCTCAAAAAAAATTGCGTGTCGCATTGATCGGTTGTGGCAGCGTTAGTAACCGCTATATTCCACACCTCCAAACATCTTCCTTGATTGAGCTTGTAAGTCTTTGTGATATCAAGTATGACCGGGCCGTGGGGCAAAACAAACAGTATAATGTTAATGCACAGACCTATCCGAACATTGATGCGATGCTGAAAGGCGTTCCATTTGATATGATGGTCACAACTACAGATATGCAGGTGCACGGTGCATTAAATAAAAAAGCATTGCTCGCCGGCAAACATGTATGGAGTGAAAAACCAATGGCAAACACGTATGCAGAAGGCAAAGCGTTATATGACCTTGCAAAAAGTAAAAAATTAAGAATATGGGGTGCACCTGCCGTCGTCAATAGCCCGCAGTTTGAGTATATGAGTAAAGCAATCCAGGAAGGGAAGCTCGGTAAATTGGCATCTGCACATGGACAGTATGGACATACAGGGCCGACGTGGGCAGCATTTTTTTATGAAAAATTGGGTGGTAGCATGCCTGATCTCGGCGTATACAATATGGCGACATTAACCGGCCTGCTTGGCCCTGCAAAATCCGTGATGGCAATGCTGAGCATCGTAAAACCCGAACGAACTGTAGATGACAAAGGAAAAATAAAAGTGGAAGCAGAGGACAATGCACATATATTGATGGAGCATCCCAATAATGTACTTAGTCATGTGATGTGCGGCTTCAATTTTTTTGATCCGCATGGACACGAAGCGGGTAATCAAACATTACATTCAATTCAGATCTATGGAGATGCAGGTAATATGCGTTTGATCGGGTACGATTGGGAAACCAATGGAGTAATTATGGACACATCATGGGACGAGCCACCAAAATTAGTAAGCACCGACAAAGGTGGATATGTATGGCAGGAAGGTGCGACTAAAGTTGGAGAAGCCTTAATGAAGAACGTGGAACCGCGAATCAATGCCGAACATGCATTGCATGTATTGGAAGTAATTGAAGCGGCAAGAAAGTCCCAGGAAACGGGAACAAGAATAAAATTAAAAAGTAAATTTCCATGGCCGATAGTAAAACCAGCGTAAGTATTTTATGGCATCGCCGATTGCGAGGCACAGCCTGCACAGAGCGAAGCGAAGTGTTCGTCGTTCAGTTTTCATTGCATCAATAAATGAACAAACAATTAGAAAATAAAAACATTGTGATCATTGGAGGCACTACAGGTATTGGCTTATCTGCAGCAAAAGCATTTATTGCTGAAGGAGCAAAAGTTGTAGTAGTTGGAAGAAATGCAGACAGTGTTTCAGAAGCAAAAAAAATATTGGGCGAAAGCGCAGAAGCGGTTGCTGCAGATGCCACACATCCGGAAACAGCAAACAACTCCATTCTTACATGTATTGAAGAGTTCGGAAGCTTTGATGGCTTGTATCATGTGGCTGGTGGCAGCGGCCGAAAATTTGGAGATGGCCCTTTGCATGAATTGACATTAGAAGGATGGAATAAAACATTGGATTTAAATCTTACTTCACTGATGCTTTCTAATCAAGCGGCAGTTAAAAAGTTTATTGAATTAAAAAAAGGTGGCACAATTTTGAACATGGGTTCAGTACTTGGCTTTTCTCCATCACCAACATATTTTTCTACTCATGCTTATGCAGCAGCAAAAGCGGCAATAATTGGATTTAGCAAATCGATTGCTGCTTATTATGCAAAAAACGATATACGAATCAATGTAGTTGCCCCGGCATTGGTGGAAACTCCAATGGCTCAGCGCGCAGCAAAGGATGAAGAGATTTTATCATTTATTAAAACCAAGCAACCCCTGGATAACGGCAGAATAGGAAAACCTGAAGACACTGATGGAATAGCAGTTTATTTTATGAGCGACCAATCTAAATTTACAACGGGCCAGGTGGTTGCCGTTGATGGTGGTTGGACGGTGAGTGAAGGCCAAAGCTCCCTATAGATCTCCCCCAAAAGGGGAGACTTTTGAACCCCAACTTTTGTTGATTATATGACTAAAGAAGAAATGGATGATAATATGTCGAATAAAGATTTGAAGAACCGCTCCTTCCCCTTTGGGGAAGGAGATGGAGGAAGGGGCTTTACGATCGGAATAGACCTTGGTGGAACCCGGATAAAAGGTGTCGCTATTGATGCGGAGGGAAACGTTTTGCATCAAACTTATACACTTACCAAAGATGGTGAGGGAGAAACCTGGAAAGCAGCTATTGCAAAAACAGTAAGTGAATTAAAACAAAAACTAAATATTGATGAGGTCAGCGTAGGCATTTCTGCACCCGGCTTGCCAAATAAAGAAAACTCAACAATTGCATTTATGCCGGGAAGATTAGCAGGGCTCGAAAATTTTGTTTGGAAAGATTATTTGAAGTGCCCGGCTTATGTTTTAAATGACGGCGTGGCGGCTTTAGTAGCAGAAGCTAAAACTGGTGCCGCAAAAGACAGCACGAATGCGATCATGGTAACTCTTGGTACGGGTGTTGGGGGAGGATTATTGATTAATAAGCAACCGTACCAGGGCTCATTTAACAAAGCGGGACATATAGGTCATATGGTAATTGATAGTGATGGCGATTCAGATGTAACAAATATGCCCGGAAGCCTGGAAGAATGTATTGGCAACTGTACGATAGAAAAAAGGAGCAAAGGAAAGTTTACCTCGACTCAGGAACTATTGGATGCATATAGAAAAGGCGATGAAACCGCAAAACAGGTATGGCTCACATCAGTTAAAAAACTAGCGATCGGATTAGCATCTGCCAGCAATTTTATTTCACCTGATACGATCGTAATAGGTGGCGGCATTGCTGAAGCTAACAACGATCTTTTTATACCATTGAATAAATGGTTTGATGAATTTGAATGGCAACCCGGCGGCATCAGGCCAACGATCGTAAAGGCAACACAAGGCGACCTGGCCGGAGCCATTGGGGCTGCCTGCTTTGCAATGAGTAAGCGCGATAATTGACAACTTATCATAACAATTTTCAATGTTCATTCCGTTAAAGAAAACCAAAAAATTATCAGCGAAGATGAAACCGAAGTTGATAAGGCTGCGTGATCAATACGAAATCCCTGATATTTTTTTAAACCTCTTATGGTGCGAAAAGATCATGGAGCCAATGGAGTAAAATCAAAATGTTATTTTATGAGAGTTAGGATTATGCTGTTTATCAGTTTCAATCTAATCGCAACCTTGATGCTGTACTCGCAACAGCCAAAACGCATGAATATCATCTTTATTCTTGCGGATGATCATCGCTACGATGCCATGGGGTTTATGAATAAGATACAAGGATTGCAAACACCGGCGATGGACAAACTGGCGAAAGAAGGAGCGCATATAAAAAATGCGTTTGTTTCTACGGCACTTTGTTCGCCAAGTCGTGCTTCAATTTTAACGGGACAGTATGCACACACACATACTGTCGTTGATAATGATGCGCCGCTGCCAGCCAATCTTATTTTCTTTCCACAGTATTTACAGAAAAACGGCTATCAAACCTCTTTTTTTGGCAAATGGCATATGGGCAATACCGACGATCAGCCACAGCCAGGATTTGATCATTGGCTAAGTTTCCGTGGACAGGGAGTCTACAACAATCCTGTTTTTAACATCAATGGAAAAAGAATCCCGCAGCCGGCAGGCAGCTATGTGACCGATTTGCTCACTGAGCATACGATTGATTGGCTGAATAAAAGGGATAGCAAAAAACCTTTTTTTATTTACCTGTCGCACAAAGGCGTTCATGCAGAGTTTGAGCCCGCACAAAGACATGCAGGAAAATATAAGAACATACCTATAATTTGTCCGCCATCGATGTATTTAACGGCAACTGCCAGCAGCAAGACATTTGGGGCTGTTACCGCACCGCAAACAAAAGTAAATTACAATGATATTCCGCAGTGGGTACGCAACCAGCGTTATAGTTGGCATGGCGTGGATCATATGTATCATGGCCAAATTATATTTGATGATTTCTATCGTCGTTATTTAGAAACACTGCAAGCTGTTGATGAAAGTATTGAAAAGATCATCACATGGGTAAAACAAAACAAGCTTGATAAAAATACAATGGTCGTATATATGGGTGATAATGGTTTTTCTTTTGGAGAACATGGCTTGATCGATAAACGTCATGCTTACGAAGAATCCATGCGAGTACCGCTATTGGTTTGGGCGCCGGGTATGATAAAGCCTAATTCCGTTGTAGAACCAGTTGTGATGAATGTTGATCTTGCCCCGACATTTCTGGAGTTGGCGGGAATACCAAAGCCATCACAGATGCAGGGCTATTCATTTATAAATTTACTTAAAGGTTCTGGTGCAGGCTGGCAAAGAGATAAAGTGTTTTATGAATATTACTGGGAATCCGCGTTTCCGCAAACACCAACAACATTTGCTGTAAGATCGGAACGTTATAAATACATTTATTACAATGGTGTTTGGGATATCAACGAGCTGTTTGATCTGCAAAATGATCCTTATGAAATGAATAATCTTATACGGGATACAATGTATAGAAAAACCGGGCTGCAGTTAAAAGACGAATTATTTAACTGGCTGAAAGAAACCGGTGGCCTGCAGATACCATTAAAAAAAACGATTAGCAACAGGACCGATAATTTATATCGCGGAACTTATTAGGTTTACAGGGTGGAAAGAGCGCTCATAACAGCCTTGCTAATTTCATGATCGTTACATGACAAGAAGATATTGAAGCAGGCATATCTTTTGCACTTTCAAAAATTAATGGATAAGAATTTCTTATGAATAAGAATTTTGTTCAACAGTTAATAAAAAACTATAAACCAGGTTTCAGCCTGGAACAGCCCTTCTATACAAATAATGATGTATTTGAAGCGGAGTGGAATTCTATTTTTAAAAGGCACTGGCTTTATGCAGGCAACACAGCTCAACTACCCAGGCCCGGCGATTATTTTTTATATCACTTACAAAATGATTCAATTATAATAATCCGGGGCAATAAGAATGAAGTGTATGCACATTATAATACTTGCAGGCATCGGGGCTCAGCAATTTGCTTAAATGACTCAGGTCATGCCGCAAAGCTTATTTGTCCTTATCATCAATGGGTGTATGATAAAGACGGCACATTATTAAATGCCCGGATGATGCCGGACGACTTTTCTAAAGAGGGATATGATTTACATTCAGCTCATGTACAGGTAGTCGAAGGATTGATATTTATTTGTCTTGCTGAAAATGCTCCCGATTTTTCGCCAATCCAAAAAAGTCTGTCTCCTTATTTAAAACCTTATAAGATCAATGAAGCAAAACTGGCTTCTGTAAAAAACTATACTTTACATGCGAATTGGAAATTAGTAGGAGAGAATTTTCGTGAATGTTATCATTGTGGCGGCGCCCATCCCGAATATTGCAATGCAGTTATCGGCGCAAACCTGAGGGAGGACACCAACGAATTGACCCTGGCAAAACAAAAAAGCTGGAATGAAAAGGGATTGGCGATAACGTTAGTTGAAGTGACTGAAGGAACGACGTCGTATGCTATCCGTTATCCATTGCGGCCCGGAATTGAAAGCTATAGTGTGGATGGAAAAAAAGTTTCAATTCCGATGGGCATGCACAGGGATCATGACGCCGGTGTGATCGGTTTAGTGAATTATCCCAATTTTTGGATGGATGCAGTAAGTGATTATGTATGGACAATGAGAGTAACTCCTGTTAATGCTTCAACAACAGATGTGCAATTTTGTTGGCTGGTAGATGCAAATGCGATAGAAGGAAAAGATTATACATTGGAGCGGTTAACTGAGTTTTGGGAAATTACTGGTGATCAGGATGGCAAACTATGTGAAAATAATTTTAAAGGAATACAAAGCAAGGCTTATGCCCCCGGACCTTATGCACCGGTGGAAGACCAGGTAGTAAACTTTGTGGATTGGTGTGTTAAACAATTAAGAGAAGCCATTCATGATGCGGTTCCTGTATAACTAACTTTCTTCTTCTTCATAAACAAAAGAATGCTCACAGCAACCACTGCGACAATCCCTGCATTCAACAAGAATATTTCCTGTATTGTCATTCCACGATTGATGAAATAGCCAGTCCAGTAATTGCCGGCAATTGCCCCAACGCCAAAATATGCGGCATATAAAAGCGATTGACCCGTTGCCAGCCAGTGTTCATCAACCAGTTTACTTACATATTCCACGCACACCACCCAAAATAAGCTCCATGAAAAACCGTGTAGTAACTCAACTGGTAATGTGGCCACCGGGTCATTTATAAAATGGTAAAGTGTCATCCGGATCGTTGTCGCCAATACGGTAATTACCAAAGTAGTTTTCAATCCGAGCCGCAAAATAATTCTTGCAGAAAAATAAAATATTGGCAGTTCGCACAATCCCTGGAAAGATAAGCCATAGCCTACAAGCGAATCTGAAGCTCCATTGTCTTTTAAATACGTAGAATAATAATTCCAAATGGTGGTGGCACCCAAAGAAACCAGGAACACACAGAATAATAAAAACAATAGCGATGGGTTTTTGATGACAGACCATACACCACTATAGGCGTTAGTGGTCGTATTTTCAATCGATTCATTTTCGAGAAAAAAGCAGAAAATAAAAGCGACAAACATCGTGATGGATGAAACCATAAAAATGGCAGTGATATCTACTGCATCGATTACCTGCCCTGTAATGATAGTGGTGAAAGCAAAACCCGCTGCTCCAAAAAAACGTAATGTACCATAAGAAAATTTTGAATTGTGTTTTGCGATCTGGAGAGCCATACTATCGAGTACAGGTTGAATTGTGTTATAAAATAGTGACATCACAACCGTAACAATGATCAGCAACGTGAAGCCACCATTGTATAAATAACCCAGGTAACTTATCGATGCCAGCAAGGTTGACATCAATAGGGTTTTTTTATACCCAAGTCTATCTGCAAGGAACCCATATAGCGGTTGCACAACGAACAGCATTATAGGTGTGGCGCTGAGGATCAGAGCGCTTTGTGTACCCGTTAATCCATGATGAATACAATAATCATAGAGTTTGGGCAGCCATGCCCCTGTACAGCAGAATACTAAAAAATAAACAACGCGAAGTGCAGTCGCTTTTGACATTAATGAGATTTACTGAGCAAAGATGCCGCTTCGTCATCAACCAGTATAACGCCGTTTTCATGTCGTTGCATAATACTGGCAGGGAAATTTTCTGTAACGGGACCCTCTACTGTTTTCTTTATCACTTCCGCTTTCTTTGACCCATTGGCCATCAAAAAAACTTTTTTGGCATTTAGCAAATGTTTAAATCCAATTGTAATTCCTTTACCAAGCTCCATTTTCTCAGTGAAATATTTTTGCCCCACCGATTTTGTTATTTCATCCAATTCGATGACATGGGATAGATTGCTGAAAGAAGCTCCGGGTTCATTAAAGCCAATATGCCCGTTCATACCAATTCCTACCAACATGATATCAATACCATCTTTGTCATTAATGAACGTATCCATTTTTTCACATTCATTATTCAGGTCATCTGCCAGGGCATCGAATAAAAGATATTGTGAAGCTTTTAGTTGCAAGGGCGCGATCAATTTATGTTGAAAAAAATAGTGACAGCTTCCGGTATTAGAAGGAAGCAGCCCCACCCATTCATCCAAACCGATGAAAGTGATTCTCGAATGATCGATCTTTTCTTCTTTTAATTTCTTTACCAATAATTCGACGGTCAACTTAGGTGTCTCACCGGAAGCCATACAGAGAACAAGCGATGGTTTGTCTTTTATCGAATTTGCTATCTCACTCGCAGCAAACCCAGATAATTCCTGGTAATTTTTGAATCGCTTAAGTTTCATGATTGGGATAGAAAAAATTAGTCCGAAAAGTTATAAAAATCTTGCTGAAATTCAACAAATTATCAACCTTTTTAATAACTTCATTATCCCCGGGAACTTCCCGGGAAAAAGGGTCCAAAAATGAATCTCACAGAAGAATATTTAAGTAAGTGCCAAAGCATCATTAACCGCATCAGGGACCAACAAAAACAAATACAAACAGCAGCAGGATGGTTTGCCGGGTCAATTCTCTCCGGAAGAGTTGTACATGTGTTTGGCAGCGGACATAGCCGTATCATGGTCGAAGAAATGTGGCCACGCTATGGATCATTTCCGGGCTTCAATCCTATCGTTGAATTGTCACTCACAAACCATAATAATGTTGTTGGCGCCAATGGTCAACGGCAAGCTATGTTCCTGGAAAATGTTCCCGGCTTTGCCGAAAGGATCTTAAGAAATTTTGGGTTATCGGAAAAAGATTGTGCATTGATCATCTCATCCAGCGGCACAAACATTGTACCTGTTGAGATGGCTGAATTATTTCAGCGGAAAAAAATAAAAGTAGTAGCACTGGTAACCAAAGACCATTTGGAAAAAAGCGAAAGCAAGCGACCGGACCGAAAAAAATTATCAGACTTTGCAGATTTGGTTTTAGACAGCGGCGCCCCGATTGGTGATTCTATGATCACCATTAGCGGGCTGAAAACACCTGTATCTCCCGGCTCTACAGTAGGCGGGGTAATAATCATAAACAGTATTAAAGCAGAATTGGCGAAGTTGTTAACAGAAGCAGGTCAACCACCAAACGTATTAACAGCAGCAAATGTTATCGGTGCAGAACAAGCGACAGCAATCTTTGAAGCGGCTTATGATGAACATGCACACCGGCTTGCCGAATTGTATAAGAATGCGGGCCTTTAGCAGGATTAACTCCTTCAAACTAATTTGTTTTGTACCACTTCATTAATCATAGCAATATTCCATTACTGGCAGAAACGGATATTTTGGTTATCGGGGCGGGTTCTGCTGGTTGCGTAGCGGCTTTGGCTGCGGCAACGGGCTCCTATCAAGTGATGCTGGTAGAGCGATATGGATTTCCTGGCGGCACGTCAACCCAAATGCTGGACACTTTTTATGGTTTTTTTACACCCGGCGCAGCGCCGAAAAAAATTGTCGGCGGAATACCGGATACCGTAGTGAATGAATTGCATAAAACCAATGATATTTTTCTTCGCCCAAATACTTATGGTGCGGGCACCGGCGTAAACTACAACCCCGAACGCCTTAAACTGGTATGGGATCAACTGATATTGAAAGCAGGCGTTCACTACCTCCTGCATACAACATTGATAGATGTAACGAGAGAAGAAAATGAACAGGCCACTTGTATATGCTGGAATAAATCCGGCTTTTATAAAATAAAAGCAAAAAGAATAATTGACGCCAGCGGCGACG
>JAICGN010000113.1 GCA_025923075.1 Chitinophagaceae bacterium | reverse complement strand
GTTTGCTCCGCTTGCTTTCAGCTTGTCAAGCTCGTATGCAAAGGATTTTTCTATAAAACCGGGGGGCATGAAAAAAAAATAGTCAATAAGCCAGGCGGCAACAAAAATTGTGGAAGCGATCAAAACCATCATGATCCCTATGTTAAATGCTTTGCCAAAACTGATAACTCCTCCATTGTATTTATCCCTGTAATTGCGAATGCCAACATACACTATCGAAAAGGCGATGAGCATAGAAGCATACCCGATGAGCATACTTGTATCATAATCAACGTTGCCTGCACAAAAGCTTAGGTAGTGGGTAGTAAAAAGCATTAAAATAGAAACAACAATGCCTGCAATAAGGCCGTAGATGATAATATTCTTTGTCATACTTTTATTTTTTGTAGTGCAAATGTGGGTATTGCACAGCTTTTTCCGGTCATACTTTCGGCTATTTTTTTGTTGTGTTGCCTACTTTCATACCAAAGCCTCCCTGCCGGCAGGGAGGGATGAGGTTTTAAGGAATGAGATTTAACCTTTTTGCCTTTTCAACAGCCTGTATCCGTCTTTTCACCTCTAACTTTTCAAAAAGATTTTGAATATGTGTTTTGACGGTGCTTAGTGAAACGAAAAGTTTTGCGGCAATTTCCTGGTTGCTGTGTCCTTGTGCCAATAAACCCAATATTTCCAACTCCCGTTTGCTTAGTTCAAGTTGGGAGACAAGTGCTGTATCCAGCACAAAATTTTCATTTCTGGTTACATACACTTCTTTTTCTACCACTACGGTTTCAATTTTTGGTTTTGAAAGGTTTAAGGCAAGCCATATACCTAATGCAGTAAAGATGACCGCAATAAACCCGATGTAGATCTCAAATGAATGGTCAAATATTATAAACCGAAGTTCTAACCATTTGAGAAGAAACAGCAGAAAAGCCAAACTGATGCTATAAATTATGATCGATTTATTCCTTAGCAAAAAGTTTTTGTTATCTCCCATAGTTTAAATATCAAGGTTTAGAAGCTGGGTTCAAGCTACCACAGCGCCAAAGGATTGAGGGCAACTCGCGGCTTTACGAAACTTTTGTTGAGAAAGTTAAATCTTTTTCTGTTTTTGCTGTTTCCTGTTCTTTTGTCAGCCGTTGCCCCTTTTGTTGGATTGCTCCTGGTCTTTGAGCAGTTTTAAAAAGTCAAATACTTTTTGTCGGGGCGCATTGATGATGATCAACGCTAAGGTAATGATCCCTGCCACTACAAAGTAGAATTTTAATTATGATATTCATTAATCGGCGTGAATTTATGTCTGCGGATCTGTATTTACTTCTTCCGTAAATTTTTCAAACAATTGTGATGATATTTCTTCACCAAAAGTGATTCTATGCCCATCAATGGTACGAATTGAAAACTCTCGTTGTCCCCAGGGCTTGTTCTCAATGGTGCTTAGAATATCCATTTCTTTTGCTTGGTACTCGTTATATAGCTCGTCAATATTTTCTATCTCCAAATAAGCAAAATAAGAATGGCAGTCAATTTCGGAAGCAGGTTTGTCGTCCGGACATTCCCCGAGCATTAATTTTACACTGTCGCGCACAAGAAAATGCCAACCACCTCCTTCCCACAAGGTTTGAAAGTCTAATTTGCTTTTATAAAAATCTACCGATTTAGCCAGGTTGTTTACTGCTAAAACATATCGATTTCCTGAAATTTTTGGCTTCATATGATATGTTTTGAGTTTAGCATTACACGCAGCTTTGCGACAGTTTGTGTAAGAAAGTTAATTCATTTTTCAGTTTTTGCCGGAAGAAAGGTACTGACTTGCTGCGAAGAACTATCTGAAAAAGACGCCGATACGGTAATTCAGATTAATCTTTATGATCATTTCCATGGCGGTTTATTTTCCATAGAGAAATAAGGATAATACTCAGCTATCACCAATGTTGGTTTACCCGTCGCCGGGTCATTTATCTTTTTTATTGTGTGACGAGTTGTCGCGCTTCCATCGCACATCAATAGGAATACGCCCTTCTCAATATTCCACTTGCACTTGCCTTTATCCATACGGTTAGCCGGCGTCATGGAATTGTGATACGATTCATAGGATCCGTCGGCATTCAGCTTTATGTAGTCCGCGGTATTCGATCCCGGGTTTTGATATTTCCATGTACCAAGAATGGTTGGATCATGGCCGTCTTCAGGATAGTGATTCAGTTTGTGTAGCTGATCGTTGAGGTTGATCGATTGAATACCTGCGAACAATGGTTTATTGTCCATCGATATGAAAGCCAAGGATTCGCCTTTTGACCGCATCATGATAGCAGGTTTGTTTGTTACTGCATCATTCTTTTTTTCTATTTGTGTTTTGGCTACTTCTTTCCAGTCTTTGGAATAGGTTTCAAGTGTGGTACCATTCACTCTCCAGTACAGCGTGACATCTTTATACCAGCGAAGATCCGGGTGCATCACACTGCCGATATAAAATTCGTAAGTGCCGTCGGCCTTAAAATTGTAAATGTTGGGAAGGCCCCCATCGTTTTTGGGTTCCCATTTCCAGGCACCCACAAGATCGGGATCTGCCTTTCCATGCATAGCCGCGGGTGGTTCCTGGATTTTGACTGTTGTTGAATTGTTGGTTGGATTTTTTGTAGCAGCAATAGATGAAGTTGGTTTGGGGATGTAAAATTCCTTACCATCTTTTTTTACCCATGCTTGACCGTTTTCAAATTCCCGAACATCATCATATTGAGCAGGTATTACTTCTTTTCCAGTGCTATCAACAAAGCCATATTTGCCATTAAATTTAATGGCAGCCATGCCCTCTGAGAATTCGTATATGGTCCCTTCATATTTAAGGGGTACTACTTCTTTACCAAACCCATCAATAAGACCCCACTTATCTTTTATAGCGACAGCCGCAAATCCATTGAAAAATCCTTGCACAAGAAAATCAAGGTCATCGTATTTAGGGGGAATTGTTTCGTCCCCGTGCATGTTGATGAAGCCCCACTTGTCATTTAGTTTCACGGCTGCTAATCCTTCCCTGAATTCATACGCATCGTGATACTTTAACTTGCCTACTGGTATTCCCCGTTTATCGATGAAACCTGAAAGATAGTACGATTGAACTACCGCCCGGTCCTCTGTAAAATCGCCGGCGTATTGATATTTTAAGGGAATTACTTCTCTGCCGTTTTTATCTATAAACCCCCATTTATCATTCATCTCCACGGCTGCAAGCCCCTCACTGAAATTAGCTCCATCCTGGTATTTAGGCGGGATCACTTCATTTCCTTTTTGATCAATAAACCCTACTTTATTATTCAAACTTACTCTCGCTAAACCATCCTTCCAGCTTTCAGACACTTCCTGGTATTTTAATGGAATGATTTCTTTTCCTTTTTTATCAATGTAACCGCATTTGTCATTCATCTTTACGGCAGCTAATCCCTTATCGAATGGTGAAGCTTGCTGGTATTTAACGGGTATAAGTTCTTTTCCTTCCGAATTTATATATCCCATTTTATTATTTAATTTCACCGCTATGCAACCTTCCGTAAAATAGCGTGTAAATTCATAGATACCCGGCACGACAACCTGGTTTGATTGATTCATTAATCCATATTTACCATTTTTATCCTTAAAGCTTGATAAGGACGGTCCCGGTTTTGTATAGGATGAACGTTTACGGGGATCATCGATTTCTGTATAACGAGTTCCATTTACAACTGTCGCCTTACCATTGTAAAAGTTATATGCCAAATCATACTGGGGAGCTATAATTTCGTTGCCGGTTTTTTCAATGTATCCCCACTTATTATTCAGTTTAACAGGTGCCAAACCTTCACTAAATCTGCGGCTATCCTGGTATTTTATTGGAATAATTTCCTTTCCTGTTTTGTCAATAAACCCCCACTTATTATCCAGGCTAACCTGCGCCAATCCTTCGCAGAAATCTCCAGCAACGTTATAATTTACAGGAATGATTTCTTTTCCGGTTTTATCAATGAATCCTCGTTTATTATCCAGGTAAACTACCGTCATACCCTCTTTGAAATTATTGACACCATCATATTTTATCGGGCATATTTCCTTTCCCGTTTTATCTATAAATCCCCATTTGTTATTGAGGTTTACCCCTGCAGTGCCTTCAACAAACATTGCACAGCCCTGGTATTTTGGAGGAGCAATTTCTTTTCCTGTTTTATCAACGAATCCCCATTTATCCTTAACCCGCACGCCATAAAAACCATCGTTGGCATAAAAAAACGCATCATATTTCGCAGGACATAGTTCTTTGCCAGTTCTGTCAATAAAACCCAACTTATCATTCATCTTGAATACAGCAATACCTTCATCAAAATTCCGCAGCTCATTATATTTTGGCGAAACAATTTCTTTTCCTGTCTTATCAATAAAGCCCCTCTTTTCATTTAAATGTACCACCGCATATCCTTCATTAAAATCGTCCACAGTTTCATATTTAATCGGAGTTATTTCCTTGCCGGTTTTATCGATAAATCCCCATTTACCATTTAACTGGACAGCGGCAAAATTTTCCCTGAACGAAGCAGCATCTTCATACCTGGCAGGAATAATTATTTTTCCCGCGTTGTCCTGGTATCCATATTTGTGCGTAGCGTCATCCCGAAATTTTTTAAGCACAGTCTGACTCCGCACATCGCACAATGAAAGAGAAATCAATGCTGTAAGAATTACCCCGGAAAGATATTTTTTCATCGTAGAGAAAATTTGAAATGAAAAAATTCATCTCCATAGATCGTGATCGGATAGTGGGAGCTTTACAGATGTCGGATAGATGACGGCCAATAGGCGTTAATTCAAATTTACAAAATTATCCAAGTTTTCACCGGCCGGCGGTTGACAGAGATTCCATTTGGCTGTTATGCCGGTAAGCACTAACAATGAACTAAATTTATGATCCTTTTTATACATTATTCCCCGATAGTAAACTCCCCTTCAAGCACCGTAACTGCTTCGCCATAGATCAATACTTTATCAGGAAATAATTCAGTGGTCATCGTGCCCGTTCTGGAAGAGGATTGAAAAGCTTTCAGTTTACTTTTATTGAGTTTACCGGCCCAATACTTTGTAAGAAAAGTTTGAACACCGCCGGTAACAGGGTCTTCATTTGTACCGGCCCATGGCCAGAAATACCGGTAATGAAAATCAAAATCAGTATTGTTTGGCCTTGCCGTTATCAATACACCATCGATACCATTGTAAGAGTCTATTAATGCTGCAAAATCAGGAGAGAGCCGGGCCAATATATCAGCATTATTTATTTCAATAAGAATGATATTCGTATTCGGGTTGTACCTTGTACTTACCGTTGTTGTTATACCAAGTGCATCAAGTATAAGTTTTGGGACTTCGATTTCCTCCGTATCATAAACAGGGAATTGCATAACGATCTTGCCATCATTGTCTTTTCTTGTCTTAAGCTCTACATTTTCACAGTTTATAAAAGTAACGGTATTAATATCTGTAGTATCAAAAATGATCTTTGCGGAAGCCAGTGTTGCATGCCCGCATAATGGTATTTCTTTTTTTGGAGTAAAGAATCTGATGCTATAAGTATTCGCAGCTATTTTTTTTATGAATGCAGTTTCTGAAAACCCAATTTCTGTGGCAATGTTCTGCATTGTTGAATTGCTCAATTCGGTTTCCGTTAAACAAACTGCTGCAGGGTTGCCTTTGAATTTTTGATCAGTAAATGAGTCAACAAAAAATGTTTTCATCTGTATAATATATAATAGTGGCGTAAGGTAAAAAATGTTGGCCTAAGTATCACGCAAAGGCGCAGTAAATAAGTCGGCAGGTGAAACTTTGCGTCTTTGGGAGAAATAAAAAAATTTGTTGTTGCTGCGAAGAACTAAGATAGAAGAGTGCTGATATTTTTTCCCTGTCCGGTAGCTATCGGGATTAAGCTCCGACAGTACCTGTTTGGACTTTTCCCGCTCGATTGTAATACGCAATAATTACTCCACTCGGTGTAACAGTACTCTCTATTAATGTAAATGCTGCCGGAATCGGGCCATTCTCAAACAACTTTTTTCCCTTACCAAGAATCAACGGGTGAATTTTGAGCCGGAGCTCGTCGACAAGATCATTCTTAAGTAGCAGCTGAATGAGTTGACTACTGCCCCAAACCTGGATGTCTGAACCTTTTGAGTTTTTCAGCTTTTTAATATCTGCCAGGCTCTTGAGGAAAACTGAGTTTTTCCAATCTGACTTTTTTCGGGTTTTGGACAGGATGTATTTTGTGCCATCATTGATGCCTGGCCAAAAGTCTGCATGGTCAGGCCAATACCCTTCCCAAATCTCAAATGTTTTTCTGCCCAAGAGATAATCCGCAGCTTGTTGCAGCTCTTTTTGCACCACCTCACTATAAACTTCGTCACCATACGGTGCAGTCCAACCGCCATACTTGAAACCACCTGAAGTATCTTCCTTAGGTCCACCAGGTGCTTGCATTACTCCATCCAATGTGATCATTGATAAAACAACAATTTTTCTCATGTTATTTCTGCTTTGTTATTTATACAAATGTCGCCAATAATGCGGTGCCATTGCAGTGTGAATGCGACAATCATAATGGTTTAATGCGAAGAACTATGGAAGTAAATATAAGAATCGCAGAGGCCGCTGGCAGGGTGAGACCGGAGGTTCTCTGTTTTCGTTTGTGCCTTGGTGCCTCCGGGGTTCAAAAAAATAATTTCTCATTTTTTTGTCGGCTCATAGTAGTGAGTTACTGCACCACAACCAAATGTTTTTGTTTTTAAGAGTTTAAGATCAATTCTATTTTTGATGTTTTTAAATAATTGTAAGCCGCCTCCTAAAACAGTTGGCTGAACGCTCAACTGGTATTCATCAATTAAGTCCAGTTGTGCTAGGGCTATTATTAAGCTGGGACTGCCAACTGCAATTGGTTTACCCGCTTGCCGCTTGAGGGCTATAATTTCCTCTTTAACAATTTCCTTTTTCAATGTTGAATTTTTCCAAACAACATTTTTCAGCGTCCGGGAATAAACAATCTTTGGAATATCGTCTATCAGGACTGCAAAGTCATCCATTGGTTTGTTGCCTGTAGGATTTTTTACGACAGTTGGCCAATAGCTTTCCATAAGCTGATAGGTTATCCTTCCGTATATAAGTGTACCTGAATTTCTTAACAGGTCATTATAGTGTTCATGAATTTCGTCATCTGCAATCATTGCGGTGTGGTCGCAAAACCCGTCAAGGGTCATATTCATTGCTGCAATTAGTTTTCTCATATTTTGTTTTTAATTTTCTGAAGCATGGTGATTTCTTCTATGACTTTGTAGCAATTCCGAAACAATGTGAATAACCATCATCATCATTAACGAAAAACTCCGTCTGACCATATTCTCTATTCTCGATGTCTGACACTTCGAATCCAAGTTGCTTCAAACGTTCCCTTGCCTCATAAATGTCGGATGGCATCCAGTAAAGCCGAATGCCCTCATAGTTCTCTGGCGTGATCGACGTGCCTTCCCTCTCGTTAAGCCAGAAACAAGTATGCTCGTTATGAACCATGCAGCCGATCAGCTTGTCTTCTCTTCTCATCTCTTTGTCCATGGTAAGACCAAGACCCTCAACCCAAAATCGCAGGCTCTTCTCGAGATCAGCGCTGGGAATTACAGGTATGCACGATTTAACAGTCATATGCATGTTCTTTTATTATTTACAATATTTATTGTCTGGGCGAAGGTAGCCATTAGCGTCTCCGGATAATTGATACCAACAGCTTGCTTTTCGCAAACTGCTCTGGAGAAAGTTAATTCATTTTTCGTTTTTGCTGCGAAGAACCAGGGAAGAAACATACGGATGCTGGAAAATCAACTACAGCGTAATATCTCTCTTAAACTTTTATATTATTTTGAGGCAGGTAAGTCCATATTGTGCATGACAGTAATTAGCCACTTGTCGCCAGGCTTAGTCATGATAAAATTCAAAAGTCCTTTTCTTGCAGGCATGTCCTGGCCTTCGGGTCCCTTTATTCCTGTTAGATGCCACCATGCATCTACAGCTGCCACATCGGGTTTAATAAACCGGATTTTAGTTTGTGTTATTTCCTGGTGTGAATCCTTCCATTTTGTCTTGAAGCCTGGTTCATGATGCTTCTCGATTTCATTACGTCCATGTTTACTATTTCCTCCAACGTTAGTAAAGTCCGCATCTTCAGCAAAAACCATTGAGAACGCCTTAGCATCATGTTTATTCCATGCAGCTATGAAATCTGTCAATACCTTTTTTAACACCTTCCTCATCTTTCGCACTTACACTATCCTTTGTTTGTCCATCTGAAATTGCTGAAATCATCAGCGATAAAAGTAATATGAAGATGTATTTCATAAACTAAATTTTAGTCATAGATCGTTGCCGCGAACCCTCCCTTTGTGCAGGTTTTGTGTAGAAAGTTAATTGATTTTCCCTGCCTACCGGCAGGCAGGTGTTTTTGTTATGAAGAACGATGGTAGAAAATATTTGAACCACAGAGGCACGATGACACGGTGGTACACAGAGTTTCATTGTGATTCGCTGTTCCTCACTGTCTTCGTGCCTGCCTGCCGGCAGGCAGGGTTTAAAAAATAAAATATGGAATAAAGAACCGGCATCATCTGTCTGCATAAGGTTCTTTATCGTTAGGATCAGTTCCAAAGCGCAATATATGACCATCCGGGTCTTGTACCCGCATTTCATATGCCCATGAAAAATTGGTTGGGGGAAGTTTGATCGTCACCCCTTTGGATATAAGTTTCTGATGAAGGGAAATTATATCGCCATCAAAGCCAATCCAGATCCAGGTGCCGGGATTGCCTTGTCCACCTTTGCATAAATAGAGGCCTGAATTATCCCGGCCAATACTGGTGAAATTCTCATCTCCCCATTCAGCTTTTTTAAAACCAAGTATATCAAGATAAAATGCCAAACTCCGGGACATATCTTTTACATAAAGGATTGGGGTAATATTTTCTATATGGAAACCTGATGTCATAAGGATTTAAAGTTATCCATTTTTCCCCTGCCTACCGGCAGGCAGGGGTTGTTGCTGTGAAGATCTATGGAACAAAGAATTTTCGAAGTTGTTTCGTGAAGACAGGAATAAGAGGAAGAGAACCATCATTACCTGTTGCGCTGATTTTGCCCCATTGTTCCTAAAACTATCAAAATAGATCAATACAGAACAAATAGCTGCCATTCCAGAGGTTGATTTGTTATCACCCTTAAAGCTATTTTTGTGTTATCGAAAACAGATTGCCATGCTCCAGCAAAACCTAACTTCACATCAATTACCTGGAAAAATTATACAGCCGTCATTAACGACTAAAACTAGTTCACACTTAAAAGAGATGGAGAAGAAAATACCTGTAGAAATGAAAATGGCTGCTGCAGTAAAAGTCAATGGCAATGTTCGCTATCAACTGATCCCTTTTTGAAACATTAAATATTGCTATATGGAACAAAAAACAATGGCGCCAACAATGACACCTACAATGGTTCCGGACAATGCTCATAAAGATATTCCGGGCAATCCTTCAACTGCAAAAAGCAGTGCTACTAAATTAAACGATCGCAGCAATAGTGAGCCGCTTCGTGTGTTAAGTGAAGCTGATTGGAAATTTTGGATCACCAACGGCTATGTTGTAATTAAAAATGCTGTGCCGCGGGAACAGGCATTAGCCACTGCAAATTTTTTATGGGAGTTTGAAGAAAAAGATCCCAATGATCCGGACACATGGTATGCGCCGCCAAGAGCAGAAATCATGATGAAAGAATTGACAAATACCGGGATGGTAGAAGTTTATAACAATCAGTATTTATGGAATAACCGCATGACACAAAAAGTGTATGATGCATTCACGGACATTTGGGGTACAGACAAATTGTGGGTAACGATTGACAGGGCGAACCTTAATTTTCCCATTAAGCCGGGCTTTGAACAAAAAGGATTTATTCATTGGGATTACGATCCTGAAACAAAACCTGTGAATGTACAGGGTGTGCTTGCATTGGCAGACCAGACAGATGAAAACATGGGAGGCTTTCAATGCGTTCCTGAATTATTCAGGACTTATGACACGTGGAAACTAACACAACCCGAAGACCGAGACCGCTTTCAACCGGATATAACCGGGTTTGATATTGTAAAAGTGAAAATGGAAGCTGGTGACCTGCTTATTTTTAATAGCCTCCAACCACACGGCATTCGCCCCAATAAGAGCAGCAATAAAGTTCGTATAGCCCAATATATTTCAATGATGCCGGCAGAAGAAAATAATGAAGCGTTGCGTCAATGGCGTATCAATTCCTGGAAAGACAGGATCGCACCAGATGGCTATGCCTTTCCGGGTGATCCCCGCAAATGGGAACAAACGAAATATGTCGCGGCTGAACTAAATGAACTGGGCAAAAAATTATTAGGCCTGGAAAAATGGTAGTTTAATAAACCTAAATTAGGGTTGCTTGTCCACGTTCGCATAAATAGCGATCCCGGACGTACGGGAAAAATGAACCAAGGAGGACCACCTTTGCATAGATAGACGCCTGAATTATCCCGGCCAAGACCAGTGAATTCTCATCTTCCCATTCAGCCTTTTTAAACCGGGTACGTCAACATAAAATGCCACACAGGGTCCAGGTTTACCTCTATAATCGCATGATGTAATAATATTTGTCAGATATCTACGCTTTCAAACTTTGCCACTCTGGTGTCACTTCCGATTCGAATCCTTTGAAGAAAGAATACCGTTTGATATCTACATCTTTGAGATTATCTAACATTTCCCGCAGTTGAGGTGACGGCTGTCCATAGATCTTGACCGCATGCCCTTCGGCATATTCACTGAAGAGTTTTTTCAGCGCTTCAACAATATGCGTCCGATGCTCGATCAAACCCTCTGAGCTCTCATAGACTTCGCGAACTTCGCATTCTGTTTCATCTTTACTCAAAAACCAATCATAACGGAGAGTTTTTGTGTCCTTCTCTTTTGCCAACCTGATGATCTCTGCAGCTTGTTTCTTAAAACCCTGCAGTTTCCCTTCACGAACCTTCATCATTGCACTGACTTCCAGAATTGTATTTGCCATAACTGTAAAATTTTGGTTGAAGAATTGAATAGCTTTCTGCTCTCTCGAATTTATTGTTCCTAGCAGTCAGCTAACAATGACTTTGATCAGCCCAGTTACAAAAAATTTTTTGACGATCGGTCTCAGCTGACTAAAGTCATTTTTATCCGATAGTACGAGATATTACATTAGTATAGAGAAGTTAATGTTTCGTCTGTTCTGGAAATAAAGGTCCACTGCGTTTTGCCTTGGAACTGAGTAAAGAATGAAAATTCAAAACAAAACAATAGTTGGTTCGCAGCGAAGTAAAGTCCGCACATTTCTTTTTTGGTGTCTTGCATTAGTTTGGTTTAGCGAGATGTTATTCCTCGGTGTTCCTTTCTTTAACCGTGTATGGATAGAGCTTTGGCATGTAGCGCCTCCCCGGGATTCAGAACTAGCTACAGCGTCACTTTTAACCGGTATGGTTGGAGCGCCGGTGAAAGGGGCTTTTTTTGTAATGGCTGTTTGGGGAATAACATCGACCAATCCATCTGCCCGCACCGCTCTTTTTGTGTCTATGGCTCTCGTTCCACCTTTCAACGTGGCGATGCCATTTAGATACCAGGGGTTTGTCCTGGGACCAGTTTTAGTAGGCAGTATTCTCAGTGCTATTCTTTGGTTGTCTTTCCTTTTATTTAAAGAACCTTATCGGCAAACGGAACAAAAAGCAAAAACAAGTCTTGGCCAATTACCTTCCTCCGGTTGGGAAATCTTTCAATATTTACTCTTTGCAATTACTTCAATTGCAATTACAGTTCTCGCATTTCTATTCCTGTTTTTCCCAAAAACTGCTTTGGCTCTTAGCTTTCCCTGCGTGCCCAACCTGTTAGAGTCATCTCAAACAGATCTTTCGGGGATGATCTATCATAGTATGGCTTCCGGTACTCATTTATTGGCGCTGTCAATTGGTTCATGGATCGCTACCGTAAACTGTCGAAGGAATCCCTCATTACGAAAGGCAATGACAATAACGATCACTGTATTTATTGCTCTATTTTTCATCTTTCCCATCAGTCAAATGATAGCAGCATTTGGAATAGACTGTATTACACCCTCTATTCCATATGCTTTTGCTCTCCTGCTTGCAGGTTGGCTGATCTGTGCATTTTCAGGCAGCGTAAAATTCAAAACAGTTTCTCTTAATTCTAATTGAATTTATATGGAAACAACCAGTCTTGAAATGAAAATAAAGGAATTCCTCGCTCAGAAACGTATTGCAGTTGCGGGTGTGTCACGTAATCAGAGCCATCATCCGGTTGGTAATTTGATCTATCAACGGTTAAAGAATAGCGGTCATGATATGTTTGCAGTAAATCCGAACATGCAGAACTATGAAGGCGATCGTTGTTATCCAAATCTTCGATCCATTCCGGGTGGTGTGGATGGAGTGGTGATCATTACAAGACCCGAGATCACTGAACAGATCGTAAAAGATTGCCATGATGCCGGCGTACGCCGGGTATGGATACATGAAGGCATGCCCCGCAAGGCAACAAGTGTTTCACCGAAAGCAGTTGAGTACTGTGTTAAAAATGAAATCAACGTAATCGCTGGTGCCTGTCCGATGATGTATGGTCCGAACGTGGACTTTGGTCATAGATGCATGCGTTGGTTTCTCAAACTTAGCGGTGGGCTGTCAAAATAAAAATCGTGACGATCCAATATTGGAATTAATAAAATGGTTACGATATGGAAGAATTTCATCATCCCGGAATTTCTGTGAAGATTAAATCAGTGCCGCGTTTTGCATGGATACTTATCCTTATCGCAGATGCGGGATTTATCGCATGGGGTGCAATGGCGGCTTTAGCCCCGGAACACTTGACAGGACCAAATTCAACTCCGATCCTGGTAGCTGAATACCAAAATTTCACTGGGCTTTCGTGGGTAGAACTCAAAACTTCATCTCCAAAGATCGCCGAATTCATAACGATATTGTTCCGGATGTATGGCGCATTCAATGTTATATTCGGTTTGTTGAGTGTTTCTATTACTGTCAGTGCATTTCGTCGCGGTGAACGTTGGGCATGGTGGACATTATTGGTTGGTAACACGATCGCATTTGGTTCAGCAATGACATTTGATCGTGTTGTCAATGCTATCGGGATCTTCGAGATGTCAGAATATCTCGGCATTGTTATGATTTATGTGGCACTGGCTGTTACTGCTCCTTTTCTTGCTATGCGACACTAGTGCAATCTCACTTGTTGCAGGGAAGAATTATGGAAGAAGACACTGATACCGGAAGCTGCCTACCGGCAGGCAGGGCACCAATTATTATAACTAAAGTCCCGGGGCTGCCTTCTTCATTCATTTATGTTGTGCTGGTTGCGGGGCAAGAGCCGGGCGAATGGAGTTTCTAATCTTTTTTTATTTCATACCATAGTTCCACCATTCCGCTTTTGTAAGCTCTCACGTCTTTGAGATGTAATGCATGTTCTTGTCCAATATGGTCAAAAAACATTGTTCCGTCACCCAAAATAACCGGCATTATTGATACCCTTATTTCTTCCGCCAAGTTTAAACGAATGAAATCTTTGACAAGCATTGCTCCGCCTACAAGCCAAACATTCTTGTAGGCTGGTTTTAGTCGTTCATTCACAAGTTTGTTCAGGTCGCCGGAATAAAATTCAATGTTCTTTCTGTCAACCGGCAGGTTTTTGTGCGTTACTACAATAGTCGGCACATCTCCATATACCCACCCATAAGTTTTTGAAAGTTCAAGGGCATGTTCGTATGTCCGGGAACCCATTACATAACAATCTATTGTTTCAAGAAACTCTTCCGGGTCTTGTTCAGAGACACCTTTCTCATAGTAGTCAGCTATTTCAAACCACGAAACGCTATT
>JAICGN010000112.1 GCA_025923075.1 Chitinophagaceae bacterium | reverse complement strand
TTGAAAGATAAGAAAAGAAATGTAGCAAAAAATATGCTCTTGTTTCCTCGACATTTTTCTATCTTCAATCAAATTGCTGATATGAAAATCATTTTCCTCTCCGCCATCATTTTTTTTACCCAGCCCGCTTACAGTCAAAAAGCAACCTCTTTATTCAATGGAAAAGATCTTGCCGGCTGGACAATACATGGAACTGAAAAATGGTATGTAGAAAATGGAGAACTGATCTGTGAAAGCGGACCTGACAAACAATATGGTTATCTTTCTACAAATAAGACTTATAAGAATTTTGAGCTGACGCTTGAATTCAAACAGGAAGCCAATGGTAACAGTGGCGTATTCTTTCGTTCATCAATTGAAGGTGTAAAGATTAGCGGCTGGCAATGCGAAGTGGCTCCTTTAAATCATCACACAGGGGGTATTTATGAATCCTATGGTCGCGGGTGGTTAATCCAACCTGATTCAACAAGGGAAAAATATTTGAAAATTGGTAAATGGAATAAACTCAAACTGAGAGTTGTTGAAGATGAAGTAACGACATGGTTAAATGGACATCAAATCATCTACCTGAAAGATCAAAAGATCGGCGCAGGCAATGGCTTTATCGCTTTGCAAATTCATGATGGCGGCGGGATAAAAGTGAGATGGAGAAAATTTAAGATTAAAGAACTTAATTGAAGCATTGTTAAATAGCCAAATTGCTCAATTGTTATTTAATACAGCCATTTAACAATTAAACAATTTTGACAATTCATTTATACATCTCCTCCTTCATCGCCTTCACCCTTTCGTCAACCAAATATTCATCAAACTCCATAAGGCGATCAATTGTGCCATTTGGCGTCAGTTCTATAATACGATTAGCAACGGTTTGCATAAATGTATGGTCATGACTGGTCAGTAAAACAATTCCTTTAAAGGCCGTGCATTGCTCATTGAAGGCTTGAATGCTTTCAAGATCCAGGTGGTTTGTTGGCTGATCCAGTAAGATCACGTTTGGATTTTGCAACATCATGCGGCTTATCATGCAACGAACTTTTTCACCTCCGCTCAATACATTTGTTTTTTTCAACACGTCGTCACCGCTAAAAAGCATTTTACCTAAAAAACCTCTTAAGAAAGGTTCATCCACGTCTTTCACATGATCGGGCACGTATTGGCGCAGCCAATCCATTAAATTCATTTCCTTTTCAAAGTACTGGCTGTTTTCCTGCGGCAGGTAAGCGTGGGTAACGGTTGATCCCCATGAATAAGACCCACTGTCTGCCATTGATTCACCTGTAATGATGTTTAAGAAACTTGTTATTGCCAATGGGTCGCGGCTTAGCAATGCGATCTTATCGCCTTTATTTACAGTAAATGTTATGTTTTTAAATAACACACGATCATCAACCGAACTTGTTAATTTGTCTACCTGCAAGATCTGGTTACCCACTTCGCGCAATTGCTGGAAAATGATCCCGGGATATTTCCTATAGCTTGGTTCGATTTCTTCGATCGTCAGTTTTTCCAACGCTTTTTTTCTTGACGTCGCCTGTTTACTTTTTGAAGCGTTTGCAGAAAATCGTGCAATGAAGTCAATTAAAGCCTGTCTTTTATCTTCTGTTTTTTTGTTCTTGTCACTGATCTGCCTTGCCATTAACTGTGAACTCTCATACCAGAAAGTGTAGTTGCCGGTAAAGATTTTTATTTTCTGCCGGTCAACATCGGCAACATGGGTACACACCGCATCAAGAAAGTGACGGTCGTGACTTACAATAAGAACAATATTTTCATAATCAGCAAGGAAATTTTCTAACCAGCTGATCGTTTCAATGTCCAGGCCGTTCGTAGGCTCATCCAACAACAATATATCAGGATTGCCAAAAAGTGACTGAGCAAGCAACACTCTCACTTTTAAATTCGAAGGAATATCCTTCATCAATGAATTATGATATTCTTCATTCACTCCTAACTCACTTAGCAAGGTGGCAGCATCGCTGTCGGCAGTATACCCACCCATCTCGCCAAATTCTCCCTCCAGTTCCGCAGCTTTCATTCCATCTTCTTCAGTAAAATCAGCCAGCGCATAAATGTTTTCTCTTTCCTTCATCACGGCCCACAATTTGGTGTGGCCCATCATTACCGTATTCAAAACTGTTTGCTCGTCAAATTCAAACTGGTTTTGTTTTAATACCGCTAATCTTTCTCCGGGTGTTATTTCAACCGTTCCCTTATTCGGTTCAATTTCACCGCTTAGTATTTTTAAGAATGTACTCTTGCCCGCTCCGTTTGCACCAATTACTCCATAGCAATTTCCTTTGGTGAAATTGAGATTCACTTCCTCAAACAAAACTCTTTTTCCGTAAGCTAATTTTAAATCTTTAACACTGATCATATTGCTTCAAAAATTGAAGCCGCAAAGGTAATGCAATCAAGCGTCTTTAAAGGGATGAAATCAGATTAATTATACAGCCATTAGCGATTTATCACTGAACCTTTTGTTCCGCCTATATCAAACAGTTTAATCAGTGCTAAACCCGCAATAAAACCACCAATATGTGCTGCATAGGCTACTCCCCCGCCTGTTTGATCTCCGCCTAACATACCCATTCCATTTATTATTTGAAAAACTATCCAGATGCCAAGAGCAACAAACGCAGGCACTTCCCCAACTCCTCTGCCCATCATTACGCGTACTCTTCGGGATGGAAACAGTAACATATATCCACCCAATACGCCTGAAATAGCTCCGGACGCTCCGAGGCTTGGTATCTCTGACGAGTCGCCTGAAATAAAAACATGACATAATGAGGCAATGATTCCACAAACAAGATAAAAAATCAGGTACCGTACATGGCCGATTCGATTCTCAATATTATCACCAAATACCCACAAGAATAACATGTTTCCTAAAAGGTGGGCCCAGCCGCCATGCATAAACATGGAAGTAATAAGCGTAAAATAAACTGGTACGGGTGTGGGCTCAAGCATCCCGGTCGCAAGGTCTTTTCCAGTCAGTATTTCCGCAGGGACAGTGGAGTACGCGTAAGTAAATTTTTCATTACCACCCATACCCTGCAAAAGAATAAAGACAAGAATATTAATTGCAATCAAAACATAATTAACAAGAGGCGTAACTCGCCTGTCCGAATTATCATCACCAATGGGAAGCATAGTTGGTTTTACAAAATTATCTACAAAGATTAGGCCTTTAAAAAAGAATGACCAGGTAGGCTATACTTTTACTGTAATGAGCTAACTTTATTTTCAACTGCCTGTTATGAAGAAAACTTTTCTAGCCGGTTGCATGCTGTTGTTGATGCTTATCTCTTGTCAAAAAGAAAGTGTTGAAAAAGAATATTCCGCTTCCCAGGTTTTAACTCCCGGTCAATGGCAATTAAAAAAGCTTTCGGTTGAAAGTCCGCCAGGCTCCGGAGCAGCTGATATCACCTCTGCGACCTTTGATCCTTGCGAGCTGGATGATATCATTGAATTTAAAGTGGGTGGAAACTTTAGCTGTACAGAAAATGCAAATGTCTGCGCCCGTAATTCCGGCATATTTTACAATCTGCACGGCGGCGGATGGACTTTATCAGGAGATACTTTGCTCACAATAGTCGCGGGCTATAACATTCAGAATTTTAGATTCGGAACGATAACCGCTAATTCTATAGAGCTTCAGCAAACATCAACAAATTATCTCGGCGAGCCGACCCGCCATACTTTTTTGATCAAAAAATAAAAATCCCGCTTTGTGAAAGCGGGTAATTTTTAAAGAATTGCAAATGGATGATTAAACCTATCGTCATCATTTCCTTTCCACCAGTTCATCCATTGTCTGAGCTTGTCAACGGAGTCTTTCAAACGAACGACTAAATAGTTTTTTTTCATAGTTTATTCATTTGAAGGTTAAAAAATGGTTTTATATAAAAAGCCCCACCGACAAATAAATGAAGATGGGGCTTTTGAGTCGTTAGTCGAGAGTCAATAGTTTGAATCCAAATCCCTTTGGACTATTGACTCCTGACTACCGACTATTGACTTTGTTAGTAGTCCATTCCACCCATACCAGGAGCACCATGTGCATGAGCTGGCTCTTCTTTCTTCGGTTTGTCAGCAATTACACACTCAGTAGTGAGCAACATACCGGCAATAGAAGCTGCATTTTCCAACGCAACACGGGTAACTTTAGTTGGGTCTATAACCCCAGCTCCGATTAGTTTTTCATACTCTTCTGTTCTTGCATTGAAACCAAAATCACCTTTCCCTTCTTTCACTTTTTGTACTACGATAGAACCTTCGATACCTGCATTCTCTACAATTTGGCGAAGAGGTTCTTCCAATGCTCTTTTCACGATTGAAACACCAGTTGCTTCATCTTCATTGCTACCTTTCATCTTTTCAATAGCTTCTATCGCACGGATAAAAGCTACACCACCACCGGGAACGATACCTTCCTCAATAGCGGCTCTTGTTGCATGTAACGCGTCATCAACACGGTCTTTCTTTTCTTTCATCTCCATTTCAGTAGCTGCGCCAACTTGTAATACAGCGACACCACCACTTAATTTAGCAAGACGCTCCTGTAATTTTTCTTTATCGTAATCAGAAGTAGTCACTTCAATTTGTGCCTTTATCTGATTGATGCGGGCAGTAATATCAGCTTTCTTTCCTTTACCATCCACGATCGTGGTATTGTCTTTATCGATCAATACCCTGTCAGCCTTACCGAGATAAGAAAGATCAGCATTCTCCAGCTTGTAACCTTGTTCTTCGCTGATAACAAGACCTGCAGTCAGGATGGCGATATCCTGCAGCATTTCTTTTCTGCGGTCGCCAAAGCCCGGGGCTTTAACTGCAGCTACCTTTAATGTGCCGCGGAGTTTGTTTACAACCAATGTTGCCAATGCTTCACCTTCCAGGTCTTCAGAGATGATCAAAAGCGGAGCACCTTGTTGAGCGACTTTCTCCAGGATATGAAGAATGTCTTTCATATTGCTCACCTTTTTATCATAGATCATGATGTAAGGATTTTCAAGCTCAGCTTCCATTTTCTCACTATTCGTAACAAAATAGGGAGAAATATAACCACGGTCGAACTGCATTCCTTCAACTACTTCAACAGTAGTTTCAATTCCACGGGCTTCTTCAACAGTAATCACACCATCTTTAGTAACCTTTGTCATTGCTTCAGCTATCAACTTACCGATCGCTGCATCATTGTTTGCAGAAATAGAGGCTACTTGCTCAATTTTCTTGCTGTCGTTACCTACTTTTTGAGATTGTGCAGCAAGGCTTTCAACTACTGCTTTTACCGCTTTATCAATGCCACGTTTCAAATCCATGGGATTAGCGCCGGCAGCCACGTTCTTTAACCCTTCAGTAATGATAGATTGTGCAAGCACGGTTGCCGTAGTAGTACCATCACCAGCTACATCGGAAGTTTTGCTGGCTACTTCTTTCACCATCTGAGCTCCCATGTTTTCGATTGGATCTTCCAGTTCAATTTCTTTTGCTACGGTTACCCCGTCTTTAGTTACACCGGGTGCACCGAATTTTTTTTCGAGAACGACGTTGCGGCCTTTAGGACCCAGGGTTACTTTCACTGCATTTGCCAGGATATCAACACCCCTTTTCATTTTATTACGGGCATCGGTATTGAAGAAAAGTTGTTTTGCCATATTTTTTTGATTTGATAATTTGAAAATTTGATGATCTGGAAATTCAACCGGAGATTTTACGCCAATAAACGAATTGGCTCATCTCCAAATTTCCAAATTAAACTATAGCGAGGATATCGCTTTCTCTCATGATCAGCAGGTCATCACCTTCGATCTGTATTTCTGTGCCTGCATATTTGCCATAAAGAACCGTATCGCCAGACTTTACTGACATTGGTTCATCTTTTTTACCAGGACCTGCAGCGATAACTACGCCACGCTGGGGCTTTTCTTTTGCAGTGTCTGGTATGATGATGCCACCGGCAGTTTTCTCCTCAGCAGGAGCCGGTTTCACAATTACCCTGTCGTGAAGCGGGGTAACACTTAACTTTTTAGCCATAGTTGTATTGATTTTTGAGTTTTTGGAATGATTCCGTCCAAGAAATTTGGGACGGCGAAGGTACAGGAAATACTGTGCCGCCTGTCTGGAAACGGAAAAATTTTCAGGTTTTATGGCTAAACAGTCGCTTATTATTGGATACGGGCAAAAAAATCAGTTTTACCGTGTCAATTTTTCATTCTACCGGGGAAAAACGCTGTCTTGTGTGACATGTATCAGCAAATGCTTTGACAGGACTCAGTCTGATTCAGTCATTAGATAGGTAATTTGTCGTCAATTGCAATCAAAGTTAAAACCTGTTTTATGACAATAGAATTCTTTACCCCGCACGGAGAAGTTGCTGAGCACATTATCGGGTTTATAAAAGAAAAGCTGATGGGGTTTTACCATCGTGACAATGAGATACACGGTGCCGAAGTTGTTTTAAAGAAGAAACAAATCAGCCCCGGTAACGATCATATCTGTGAAATAACGGTGAGCATTTATGGTGAAATCCTAATGGTTCATCGTAGCTCCGACAACTATATACAAGCTGCCAGGGATGTGCTGGAAGAACTATCATTAAAAGTGGATGAATTTTTGCAGAGACAAAAAGAGCCACCGGATCAGATCACAAGCACAGTAACCGTTTAGTCTTTATTTCTTCTTAGCTGTACGTGAAGCTAACTTAGCTACCAACCTTTCCAGCAGCAATTCTGCAGTTGATTCGATTTTCTTTCCTGCTAACATTCCGAGCTTATGACTTAGAAAGCTTGCCCCATAATTAAGAAGTCCACTCAAGACCGGGTTACCTGTTTTTATGGTATTATTGATCTGACCTGAAGGCTTTGTTTCGGCTACAAAACCAAGTTCAGCTTTTATATGTTTCCATGATCGGGTCATTTGTTTTTCCAGTTCCAATTGCCTTACGCGAAGCCTTAGCTTTTCGTATTCAAGATCATGTATATTGCTAATCCTTTTCATCTTTATCAAACATAATTTTTATTAAACCATTCATGACCGGAATTCTTAGCAAGCGGTCTTTAGCGAGCCATAGGACTAATCCGGCAAGCAAAACAACGGCTGCTATCAGCAGGAAGCCCAGCCAATAATTTTCAAGCCACCTTCCGATCGCAATTGCAGCTGCTACACTGATTAACACCAGAAACAAAAAAAACACCAGGGCTGACATAACCACGGCGATCATTAAAGCTGCCATTCTTGAAGTCTTTTCAGCAAACGAAAGTTTGAACTGTGCCAGCCTGGTGTTCAAATATTCTTTAGCCTCGTCAACCAAAGATTCAGTATCATTAAAATCCTGTGGCATATTTTTTTGAACTTATTTCTATGCAAGTTCTTCGTCCATTTCATTGATTTTGCTGAACTTTTCCTGCAATCGTTCTTTGCCGAGCTCGATCTTACGGTTAAATGTGTCAGCCAGCTTTTTTGTTTCATCGGCTATTTTGTGCCTTGTTACTGAACCCTTGTCAGGAGCGAATAACACACCAAGGACGCCGCCAATTGCGAGACCAACTCCCAATGCGATCAGGATCTTTGAAGTATCTTTCATAACCATTGTTTTGAATGAACAATAACTTACCTGTTTCTTCAAACTTACCTTTATTCGTTGCTGGTATTCATGAGCTACTTCAGGGACGATATTGACAATGGTCACATATGTGAACCGCTGTTTTGACTTTGCAAGAAGATATTTTTCGTTGCAGCAATATAATGCCCGCCAAATAATACGGCATGGACAAGCAGCGGATAAAGCTGGGTATATGACATACGTTGACGCCAATGATTTTCTAAGGGATATACCTCGTTGTACGCCTCATAAAATCGCTGATCAAAACCTCCAAATAATTTTGTCATCCCGATATCCATTTCCCGGTGTCCGAAATAAACAGCAGGATCAACTATAGCGGCCTTGCCCGGAGAGGCGATCATAAAATTTCCTCCCCATAGATCACCATGCAGCAAAGAAGGCGCCTCAGCAGGAAATATTTCTTTAAGATTTTTACAGAAAGACGCTGCATTGTTTATATCCTTGGAAGAAAAACTTCCGCTATCAAATAAGGTTTTTACCAGTGGCATTATCCTGCACTCTGAATAAAATGAATGCCATTCATTATGTGACGTATTATTTTGTTTAAGACTTCCAATATAATTGTCTTCATTTAATCCAAAACGCGACTGGGGTTGTTTGTGCATCATTGCCAACCCTGAACCAAAATCTTCCCACATGTTTTTTAGCGGAGTTGAGTTTTCCAACCACTCCAGTAATAAGTATTGGTGCCTGCCGGATTCGCCAGTTTTAAAAACCTTCGGAACAATCAGAGTGCAATGAGTACGCAGGAGATCAAGACCATTTGCTTCCTTTTGGAACATCCCGGGATAGTTAATACTGTCATTTATTTTTAAGAAGTATTTTTCCTGCGAAGTAAACAGGCAATAGGCCTTATTTATATCACCCCCGTGTACTTGCTCATAGCGCTGAACATGCAGACCGCAGGTAGTAAAAATGTCTTGAAGTAGCTGCACAGTAAAGAATAAGATGAGATTGATTCGGCTTCGCCTCGCAACAAAAAACGGGCCCTGTATAGAAGCCCGTTTCATTTAAAGTCGTTTTCTTAACTAAGGTGTTTAGAAAGAATTTTGGCGAGATCAAACATAGAAACCTGGTCTTTACCAAAGAGAGGTTTTAGTTTGTCATCAGCATTAATCATGCGCCTATTGGCTTTGTCCTGGAGATTATTTGCCTTGATATAATTCCAGATCTTTTTAACCGCTTCGGTGCGGGGAACTGCACTACCACCGATTACTCCCGACAATGTTGAACTTGGAGTCAACGCTTTCATGAAAGCAGCATTTGGTTTGCGGGCAGATTTCTTTTTAGGAGCAGCTTTTTTAGGAGCAGCTTTCTTTGCGGCTTTTTTAGGAGCGGCTTTCTTTGCGGCTTTCTTCGGAGCAGCTTTCTTTGCTGGTTTTTTTGCAGCCTTCTTCGCTGCTTTTTTCTTTGTTGCCATAATTTTTTGGATTTAAATTCTTAATGGGTTTAGTCATTACTGATACCAAATATATAGTTTTTTACATTCTACCAAATTGATTGTAACTTTTTTCTATTCACATTTTCCCTCGGAGATTTCATAAAAACTGGTTTTTCCCCCAATGAAAATTGGACCCGCAGCTGGTTTTTCCGCAATAGAATGATATCGTGAATGTTGATTTTTGTTCCCCGCAATAGTGCATACAATCTGGTTTAATTTTAAAATCAGACTCAAAATATAAAAAAGACCTTTTCTCTGAAACCCTTATCCAATCAATGTTTCGAGGGAATCGTTAGAGAAGGGCCAATAAATCTCATTGAGAAACCACTAACACAATAACAAACGCTGACGGTGAATGATTAAGGGGATAGCTAAGTGAAACGCCTGGGTCTCATTGGAGAATTCATTTGGCCATTTACATTCTTCTAAATGTCGATAAAAAAATTTCTTTCCCTCGTCAAAATAATAGGTTTAGATGGCCTGCTCCCTCATAATTCTTATTTTTATGGCCCATGTCCCTTCGGATAGCTTCACTCAATTCAGGCAGCAACGCAAACTGTTATTATATCGGTAACAGCAATGAAGCAATCTTTATTGACGCTGGTCTCTCCTGTCGCGAGACTGAAAAAAGAATGAAAAGACTGGGGCTGGATATTTCTTTGGTAAAGGCAATATTCATTTCTCATGAACATTGTGATCATATTGCCGGGCTGCAGGTATTATCAAAAAAATATCGTCTCCCTGTTTACATTACCAATAATACTTTAAGTAACTGTGGATTTGAGATCGAAAAAGAGTTGGTATTTTCTTTTGTGCATAGTAAACCGGTATCAATTGGAGAATTATCAATTATACCTTTTATAAAAAGTCATGATGCACATGATCCGCATAGCTTTATTGTTTCTGGAAATGCGATACATATCGGTGTGATTACTGATATTGGTTATGCATGCAGACATGTAATAAAACATTTCAGACTTTGTGATGCCGTGTTTCTTGAATCCAATTACTGCGAACAAATGCTTTCAGACGGGCCTTATACCTTGAGTTTAAAAAAACGGATCAGCAGCAGGAAAGGACATTTGTCCAATAACCAGGCGCTGGAACTCTTTTCAAAACACAAAACACAACACCTCCAGCTACTGATACTTTCCCATCTTTCGCAAAACAATAACCACCCTGACATCGTAGAGAAAATGTTTAGGGAACATGCCCATGGGGTTAAGGTAGTGATCGCATCGCGGTACAGGGAAACTGAATTATTTAGTATCGAGAGAGATCGTATCGTAAAATCCCTAAAAAGCTTCAAAAAAATCAAAGAAAACAAGGCCCAATTATCTCTTTTTGACCATTAAATTTTTAAAGCCGCGTTTATTTGTATTAAATTTGGCGTCAACCATTAATTGTGCATCCCGATCATGAAACGTCTTATACCCTATCTGCTTGTTGTACTTTTTTTAGTCCCTGCTTGTAATGATCATTTAAAGATCGAAAAGAATAATGATCCGCAGGGCTTTGCTGATTCCCAGTTTGTGGGTTCATGGAAAATAGTGGCAGTAAGTTCCGACGTGGCGTACGATTGGAACAATGATGGCAGCACCGAAAGAGATATCTATGCTACCTGGTCACCCTGTCAAAAGGACAACCTGTTTACTTTTACCGGTGATACTGCCTCCGGCGCTGATAAGACCGGGACATTTAAAATCAATTGTTCGGTTACCAGAAGCGGTGTGTGGCAAATTTACGATACAAAATATCTTGTTTATACTCCCCTTGGCCTTGGCACGGAATCAGAAAGAGTCGTTCCCGGGTCCATGACCTCAATCCAATTTAAGACAGCGCTTGCATTAACCTTGTCGAACGGACAGGATGCCACAATCACCAAAACCTGGGCGAGACAATAAAAAGGGGCCAACGCCCCAATTCTTTTCAACTACGCATCTGAATTTATGGCTGAGCGACATTGCTTTTATTTCCCGCTATGAGTGTCGCCAATAACCTTCCATTAGGTAATTCGCTTGACGCATAATACAGATTAACTTTCTTACCGGCTTTTAATTTCGGCAATGCAAGAATGTCTTTCACGTTACAGCAAAGTTTAGCCGTTGCATCTTTTGTATCACCAAATCGCCATTCTTTCAAAACAACCTGCTGCTCATCTTTAATAGTTACCGTTCTGCTTTTTCCTGGCCGCCCGCAATGAAAATAACGGATAGCAAGTTGCCCATTGCTTACACTCTGATCCAATTGAAGACTTTTAACCGAATTCATCTTTTCGCCGAATTGCTGTAAAACGAGTTTGTCATTCAGATAAACCTCAAACCCTTCGCCGCCGAAGTTGCTTTTGGTTGAGCAAATTGCTTCTGCTGTCTTTAGTGAAAATGAAAACAGAACTCCGCTAAGCATGATGAGTAAAACAAAGAGGACTGTTGGTTGATAATTGATCTTTTTCATGGCAACAAATTTAGTTATTTAATAATTTTTAAACCTGATACAAGGTAATTCTGAAAAGCATCCTCAAACAACAAACTTTGATAAGATGCAATTGAGGCTTGACTATCTGCAGGACTAATTTCCTTTCTTTCGTGAATTGATAAAAAAGACCAGCAAGGCAATAACGAGCATGGTGGTTGAGCCATATACAAGATAGCTAAGAGGCATACTATTAAAGGTATGATTTTGCCATTTGTTGTTTAGCTCACCGCAATATGTACCCTTTCATTTTGTGATTCCAAAACAAAACACAGTTCAGGAATTTAGCATGCTGTTCGTGTAGCCTGATATGCCTCTTATGTAATAGTGCTTCAGGCAGGTTACCTGTTTTCTTAATTTAATTTTATAAAATACTCTTTATGCAAAAAATTCTTGTTAGTTGCGTGCTGTTTATTTCTACTACGGTTTCCTGCCAGGATATCGGAAAAGACATAAATCACAACTGGGAAGTCAGGATGACAAAAAAGGATGAGCCAGGCAAAAGATTTATTTTAGATATTACTGTACTTGATATTTCTACGCGACAGCCGGTGAAAGACGCCGAAATATTTGCTTATCACACTAACTACAAAGGAGATTATGAAAACAATTCGAGCGGCGTAGCAAAAATTCATGGCACCGCCTGGAGCAATGAAAAAGGAGCGGTTCGTTTTTTGACCATTTATCCGCGGGGATATAATGACTCCCCGACTGGTGAACATATTCATTTCAGAACAAAGGCTCGTGGCTATAGCGGCGGCGGCACCGATCTGTCATTTTGGGATTTTCAACAGAAACAACTGGATTATAAAAATCCAATTGTTACGAAGGTTTATCTTGAAACACTGGAAGAAAAAAATGGAGAGCTGTTTGGGAAGGCCATTCTGTACATGAAGAAAAATTGAAATGGACTACAGCAAATCTTACAAAGAACTCCGGGGAGGCTGGTTTTTGTTTTACTTTAGATAAGTAAAACAGTTTTATGAATATTATTTTTCTTTTAGGGATTATCGTCTTACTCAGTAATTGCAATACAAAATCTTCAACTTCTTCATCTGGATTTGATAAGATTTTCGATTCGGTCTTTAAAGCCGATGAACCCGGTGGTGCAGTATTGATAGCAAAAAATGGAAGGGTGATTTATGAAAAAGGATTTGGTATAGAAGATATCAGTACTAAAAAAGCAATCGGCACTAAAACGCTGTTCAATGTTGGTTCGATCAGTAAGACATTTGTTGCTTTTGGCATTCTCCAGCTTGCAAAAGAAAACAAGCTTTCTCTTGATGATGATCTTTATAAATATTTCCCGGATTTTCAAAACAGCTCACTGGCACAAAAGATAAAGATCCATCATTTGCTTACACACACTTCTGGCTTACCCGATATAAGAAGAGTGCAGGAAGACAGTGTGTTTTATTTGACTGCAAAAGACGAGGAAAACTGGGCGCCAATCAAAAAAGCTGATAGTCTCGAATTTGAACCTGGTGAAAAATTCAATTATTCAAATCCTGCATTCAATGCGCTGGCCTTAATAATAGAAAAAGTAAGCGGCACAAAATGGCAGGATTATATTCAAGAGAAGATCATGAAACCTGCCGGAATGAAAACTTCCACGATCACCGATGGTCCCCATCCGCAATCCGGCGTTTCTCACGGCTATATATTTGATGGTAAGAATTATGTTGAAAACGATTATGGTGAAGAACCAACCTTTGCAGCATCAGGCAACGGAGGTGTGTGGAGCAGTGTCGAAGAGCTTTGGAAATATGAACAGGCGATACAGAACAATATTTTTCTTGATAGCACATGGATAAGAAAATCAAGAACGATCCAGATCTATCCTAACTGGGCGGACAGCACCCCCTCATTCATCGGTCTTTCCTGGTTTATTACCAAGACATCAACTGAAAATATGATCGGGCATACCGGTTCACAAGGTGGCTTTAGAGCCGATTATGTTTGGTTACCCGAAAAAAGAATTTTCTATGTCATTCTTTGCAATACACCCAAACGATTGAATGAAATTAGAAATAAGGTTCTGTCAGTTGCTTTGAAAGATCAATAATGGTAACCATCGAACAAGCTAGAAAAATGGCATTAGCGCTTCCGGAAACAGAAGAAAAATCTCATTTTCACCTGGCGGGTTTTTGGGTTAAGAAAAAGATCTTTGCTACTCTTCATTCGGATAAAAATTATGTGATGGTAAAGCTATCGCCGATTGATCAATCAGTATTTTGTGCTTATAACAACGAAGTGATCTTCCCTGTACCAGGCGGCTGGGGTAAACGTGGCGCTACATTTATTAACCTGAAAAAAGTAAGGAAATCAATGCTTCAGGATGCACTCACCACGGCCTGGAAAACCACTGCTCCTTCAAAAGTTGTAGAAAAATATTTCGGAAAAGAAAAATCTTAATTTTACCACAACGATTCGTTTGGTTTATGG
>JAICGN010000111.1 GCA_025923075.1 Chitinophagaceae bacterium | reverse complement strand
TTGCAAGAGCTTAAACAAAATTTCAAACTAATATAAGTAATAAAGGAGAATGGACGTGTTTGCCCACTCCCATAGTTTAAGAAAAAATTGTTCATTGCGTGAAATAATAATTATGGAAGTGCATGCCCACACCCACACAGAAAGAAAAAAATGGACCCATTATTTCTGGGAGTTTCTGATGTTGTTCCTCGCTGTGTTCTGCGGGTTTTTGGCAGAATACCAATTGGAACACAAAATTGAAAAGATTCGTGAAAAACAGTATATGCAGTCTATGATCAAAGATCTTAACACCGATCTGGCCAATATGTCATTGTGTTTTACAGAAAAGGAAAGTATGATAAAGCTCGGGGATTCGATTACTCAACTATTCATTCTCGGCACCCATGATCAACATACAGGCAAAGCCTATTACTACGCAAGGAATTTTTCTACGATGAAAAATCTTTTTTTGATGACTGATGGCACATTACGACAACTTAAAAATTCGGGCGGTCTCAGGCTTATCCGTAAAACCATTATCGTCGATAGCTTGCAATCCTATGATAACTTATACCAGCAATTTATAGTTACCCAGGAGAATGAAGTCGATTATCTTATGCAGTACAGGGATATGCTTGGAAAAATCTTTGATGTAAAAGTATTTAATGGGATGGTAAAAACTTACCCGGAGATTATTAGGCTCGAAGGAAACCCTGAATTATTTGGTACTGATAAGCAACAGATCAATGATTTCCTGTTAAAAATTCATCTTCTAAAGAGAACGAAGCTGGCTGAGATCTATTATCTTGAGCAGTTAAGACATAAAGCAACCAACCTGACATCATTGATAAAAAAGGAATATCATTTGAAATAATCTTATGGAAGTACACCACCACTCGCACACCTCGAGAAAGAAATGGGCACATTATTTTTGGGAGTTTTTAATGCTATTCCTTGCTGTGTTCTGCGGATTCCTGGCAGAGTACCAGCTGGAGCATAAGATAGAAAAAGAACGGGGTAAACAATACATAGAATCTTTTTATGAAGATCTGAAAAAAGACACAGCGCGATTGACTTATCTTGTCGGCCTTGAAACAGCTAAAATAGCATCACTTAATAAGCTGCATAGCTGTTATGACAGTATTTCAAAAAATGAACAACCCGCTTCCTTCCTGGAGATCATAAAAAATTCACTTTCCAATACTCCATTCCTGATGGATGGTCGCACGTTGCGGCAATTAACAAATGCCGGTGGTTTTCGCCTTTTGCAAAAAGAGGATGCTGATAGTATCATCAGTTATGAAAAGTATGGTAATAATTTTGAAGATTATCAGGCCACCTTATACCAGCAGGCTCAGGACAACTTAAGAAATACCTTTAATGAGGTAATTGATTTTGTTCCCTACACAAAATTATATTCTGATGTTGCCAACAATCCATTGCCTGACGCAATTGATCTAAAAGCGCCATTATTGCTTACTTCGGATAAGCGGATACTGAATAAATATTTTAATCAACTGTTTCAATATTTGCGGGCAACTGTTCAGCATCGTAATCGTTTGAGGTTATTCAAAGAACATGCGGAACGGTTGCTCGGATATTTTAGCACCAAATATCATTTTAATTAAGACTTTTTGCGGAAGTACACCAGGAAACAATATTGACCATGCCCATCATCGGCGCATTAGCAATAATTATAAATATTCCCGGTCGTGAAATTGGAAATGCATATATGTATGGTATGTTTATTATGTCTCTTATTGCTCCAACCGGGTTAATACTGCCCTCACTGGCATCGGAGAATTTTAGTTATAAAACATGGTTGAAATTTATAACATCATTATTGATAATACAGGGGATTCTTTGCGCCATTTCTTTGGTAATAGGAATTAATCTTTAGAAAATGGTTTACACTCATGTCTGCAGACAGGGGGACGGATTGCTTCGGAGTCTTGGTTATGAATAATTTTTTGAGGAAACGTTTTTCTCAAGTAATTCTCTAATCTCAGGATATTCTTTCAACCCTATCATCATTGGATATTCAACGTAATAATGCATGGTGTCAAGGCCCTTATTAATGCAACTGCCTAAATAATGGATAATTTTTTCTTTATAGATTCTATATTTGTTTTCAAGAGCCCACCATACCATTAATAAATCTCCGTCCAAAACCATATCAGGTTCCTGCGATTGACGCTGTTCAAGCTTAGTAATAATTTCAAGTGCTTTTTCTTTTTTTCCGAGTCTTGCATATGCATAGCCAAGCGGCGCTAAACTCTTCAGCGGATGATTTGCCAATCGATGAACTTCCTGGAATAATTCTGCAGCTTTTTCCCAATCGCCCTTCATGCCTGTACACCAACCTTTCATTTCAATGGCAAGTCTCATTTTGGGATTTATTTCTAATTGTTTTTCCGCGATATGATAAGCATCATCAAATCGTCCTGCCATGGCATAGGCCTCGCCAAGGTAATTATTAATGACAGTTGAAAGTGGATCGATCTCCAACGCCTTTTCCAGGATCTTTACCGCTTTATCTTTTTCTCCCACTACTATATGATAATAGCCCATCAGCCTGTAGGATTCGGTAGCGGCAGGATTTAATTGCATTGCTTTTTGCAATGACTCAAAAGCTGCCTGCCATTTCTTTTCATAAAACAAATAAATTCTGGCTTTGGCAATATGGCTTTCAGCGATAGTACTATCAATTTTCAACGCCTTATCACTATACTGGCTGGCGAAGCCAAATGCTTTTTCAGGTTTTAGCTGGCCGGTGGCACCAAGATTTGAATAAGCAATCGCCATCATTGCATAAGCTTGTGCATAATCAGATTCCAGGTCAATTGCCTGCTGGAAACATTCAATGGCTTTGTACGTATCGGCAGGAGTTAGTCTATGCCAGTAATGTAATCCTTTCAGGTAAAGCGTATATGCATTTACATTTTTTGCAGAAGCTTTTACAAGGTGCTCTTTTTGTGAAGCAAGGGACAAATTTTCCCGAAGACGATTGGCGATGATCGTACTGATCTCATCCTGCACATGAAAAATATCAGTAAGATCACGATCATAATTTTCACTCCAGATATGATAGCCATCAGCCGCATTGATGAGCTGTGCTGTAATGCGAACACGATTTGCTGCTTTTCTTACACTACCTTCGAGTATTTTATCAACGTTTAGTTTAATTGCAATTTCACGAACGTCATCAAGCTTGCCTTTAAATGCAAAAGCTGAAGTGCGTGAAGTAACCTGCAAGCCTTCCACTTTTGTAAGAGAATTTAATAATTCTTCCGTAATGCCATCACTGAAATATTCATTTTCCGGATCGGCGCTTAAGTTCACAAAAGGCAACACCGCAAGCCTGTTAACGGGAGGTTTTGTTTTTCCTTTTAATTCATCCCGTGATGGAACTATTAATCCTTTATTAGAGACAACAAATATGCGAACAGGCTGTTTTACATTTTTCAACTCAAAGTATCCAAGCTCCCGTATGGAAATTTCATGTTGATTTTTTAATTCATCGGCAACCTTATCTGAAATAAAAATACTACCGGGCACTGCGAGTGATTCAATTCGTGAAGCAAGATTAACACCATCCCCATATACTGTTCCCTCTTCTATCGAAATGTCACCCGTGTGAATTCCTATACGCAGATCAACTTTTGGTTCCTGTTGTAACTGTTTCTGAATTTCTATAGCACAATGAACGCCATCGATAGCACTGGAAAAAATACTGAGCGAACCATCGCCATAATACTGAAGAATTTTTCCATTGTGATCTTTTACGCTCGCATCGAGCACATCTTTCAAACGTTTTTGCTTGGCCTTTGCCAATTGCTCATTTTCCTGCATCAGGGCCGTGTAGCCTGCCATATCCACAAACATTATCGCCGCCAGTTGTCGCATAGAAAAGAACACGAAAATAAGGAATGCATGGGCAAGTTAATTTTTATATATTCGGATGAAAGTATAATTGGATTTAAGCCGATGGCCCGAAACTAACCAGTTATTAATATGGAAGTACATACCCACACGCGCACCCCACGAAAAAATTGGACCCATTATTTCTGGGAGTTTCTGATGTTATTTCTTGCCGTGTTCTGTGGGTTCCTTGCAGAATACCAACTGGAACATAAGATTGAAAAAGACAGGGAAAAGCAATTTGTGAATTCGTTGCTGAAAGATTTGGAAGCAGATATAAACAGCCTGAAACTAAATTATCAGAATCAGCAGGCGGGGGTTATACTGATGGACTCACTATTTCTTTTACTTGATGATCCCCCGCTTGCCAAACTGCACGGTGATGACTTTTATTATTTTGCAAGAATGGGTCCCCGGTTTGTTCCTTTTGCAAACAATTCAAAAACTTTTGACCAGCTAAGAAATTCAGGGGGATTTCGTCTTATTTCAAAACCTGATGTGGCTGATAGGATCATGAGTTATTACCTGCAGTTTCCTTTGTATCGCCAGCTGGAAGATATTTACAGCCGTGAATTTGAAGATTATAAAAGAACCGCAAGTAAAATAATTGACCCGGCAGTTTTCCGACAACAGGAAGTTGGAACCCGCTCCATTGCCAGGAGCAATGATAATCCCGCATTACGCAGTTATGAACCCGGATTGCTCAAGGAGATGGGATTGTGGACAGTGTATTTAAATGGAACAAGAAAATCCATTCTTCGGCTTAATGATTCATTGATGTCGAATGCAAACGAATTGATTTTATTTCTGAGAAGCGAATATCGTCTGAAATAAATTTTTATGGAAGTACACCACCATGCTCATATCCCGACAAGTCGGGAGAAAAAATGGACCCATTATTTCTGGGAGTTTCTTATGTTATTTCTTGCGGTAACGCTTGGATTTCTTGTAGAAAACGAACGGGAACATTATATAGAAAAGAAAAGAGCAAAAGAATATGCAAGATTGTTAGCTGATGATCTCACTTTTGACATTGCAGAATTAAACAGATCCGAAAAAGTGTTAAATAAGATTATTGAAGCAGGTGATAGTCTTGGCAGGCTTTTAAGTGCAGACGATGTCAAGAAAATTCCCGGCGGAAAATTATATTATTATGAATACTGGTCCGGATGGCGCTGGAGTATCATCTCGAGAGATGCTACTTTGCAGCAATTAAAAAGCTCCGGTGCTTTGCGTTATATACACAATACGGCATTGGTCCGTAAAATTCTCAGCTATGAAGAATCGGTCCGTGTGATTTATATGCTCCAGAGTAAATATGAGCCGGAAAAAGCTGAGAATTGGAATTTAGTTCAAAAGGTTTTTTACCAGGAATATTTTAATATCCTTGATAATGATCCGGAATTGACGAGAGACTCCACTGCAAGAAATTTTGAGGTAGGCAATGTGCAAATGAATCGATTTATAAACACAAATTATCCTTTGTATAGCTATGATAAAAATATTTTGTTTGAGTTAAAAAACTGGGCTTATAATTCGTCACGGAATTACAGGGTCATTGTAAGAGATATCAGGTCGATGCGTGCAAAAGCCCATGAGGTTATTGAAGCGTTAAAAAAAGAATACCACCTGAAATAAAAAATTATGGAAGTACATGCTCACACCCATACTCCAAGAAAAAAATGGACGCATTATTTCTGGGAGTTTCTCATGTTGTTCCTTGCTGTGTTCTGTGGATTTCTGGCAGAGTATCAACTGGAACATCAGATTGAAAAAGATCGGGAGAACCAATATATACAAAGTATATTGGAAGACCTGAGAGAAGATACCGTTGTTCTTTCTGAGAACATAAGCCAGTTTAATGACCACTTAAAAAGAAATGACACATTAATTCGTTTGTTAAACAGCCCTGATATTAAGGATCGTGGATCAGATCTTTATTATCTTGGCCGACGGGCTTCCCGAAGCGTACGATTAGCCATTCATGATGCTACCATTCAGCAATTGAAGAACTCGGGTGGTATGCGGCTTATCAGGAATCAGAAAGTTTCAAAAGCGGTTATTGAATATTACAATCGCCTTATTTTTATTGATTACCTGCAGGCCATTGCATTTAACGAGGCTGATGAATACAGGAAAATGGCGATTGATATTTTTCATCCTGTTTTGTTCAATGATATAATCATGGGCGATAATTCAGTTATGAGGCCACCCGGTAATCCTGTATTATTAACATACGAACCAAAGCTATTGATTCGTCTATCCGGCATGGTTTCTTATTTAAGAAACACTAAGCTTGGCCTTGCAAAAGCAGAAGAAGAAATGAAAGATGCAGCCAAAGAACTCATAGGGCTTATTAAAAAAGAGTATCACTTGAAATAATTTTGGATATGAGAAAGATCATGTTTGCTTTTTTATTGTTGCCTGCATTTGTTTTTGCACAGCAATATGATTTGATTATTGCCAATGGAAGAATAGTTGACGGCACAGGCAATAGCTGGTATTATGGAGATCTGGCGATCAAAGACGGAAAGATCGCCGTCATTGGAAAGTTTAATAACGTTACTGCCACAAAAGTTATAAATGCAAAAGGATTGATCGTGGCTCCCGGGTTTATCGATGTGCATGGCCATATTGAAAATGGTGTCTTTGAGAATCCAGGCGCTGGTAATTATATATATGATGGAGTAACTACAGTTATCACCGGTAACTGTGGCGGTTCTGCCGACGATCTGCAAAGGTTTTTCTGGCGTCTCGATAGTATGAAAACTTCTATTAATGTGGCTTCATTGGTTGGACATAATACAGTACGCCGGTTAGCAATGGGATTGGATAATCGTTTGGCTACCGCAGATGAACAAAAAAAGATGGAAGAGTTGGTTGTGCAGGCAATGAAAGATGGAGCAGTTGGTTTGTCAACCGGGCTTATTTATTTACCCGGAATGTACAGCAATACCGAAGAAGTGATCGGGCTTGCAAAGTCGGCGGCAAATTATAATGGTATTTATGCATCACATATACGCAATGAAGAGAACGGTGTAAAGGATGCAATTAATGAAGCGATCAACATTGGAAAAAATGCGAATATTCCTGTACAGATATCACACTTTAAAGTAAGCGGCCCGGCAAATTGGGGAAGAAGTAAAGAAACACTTCCATTAATTGAAACGGCGAGAAAGGAAGGTTATGATGTGACGATCGATCAATATCCTTATTCGGCAAGCAGCACCAATCTTGGTATTCGTTTGCCTGATTGGGCACTGGCAGGCGGATCAGATTCATTGAAAAAAAGAATAAATGATCCGATCATGCACAAGCAGATCATTAAGGAGATGCTGGAGATGCAGCATAAATACAAGTATAAAAACTATAGCTATGCCTATGTTGCTAATCATAACGCAGATACAACATTGAATGGAAAAAATATTTCTGAAATAAATAAACTCAAAGGAAGAAGATCAAAAATGAAATTCGAGGCAGAAACGATCCTGGACATGATGATGGCGGGTGGTGCACAAATGGTTTATCACAGCATGAACGAAGATGATGTTCGCTACTTTATGAAATATCCTTTCAATATGATCGGTGCAGATGGCGGTGTGGTTGTTTTTGGAAAGGGCATGCCGCACCCAAGAGCTTATGGAACAAACGCAAGAGTGCTGGCAAAATATGTGCGGGATGAAAAATTAGTCTCCCTGGAGGAAATGATAAGAAGAATGACATCACTGGCTGCACAGAAATTTCAATTAAAGGATCGTGGGTTAATCAAAGAAGGGATGGCGGCCGATATCGTGATCTTTGATCCGAATGAAGTGGCTGATAAAGCTACATTTGAACAGCCGCATCAATTCTCTGCCGGCTTTCATTATGTTTTGGTAAATGGCCAACTGACAATTGACGATAGAAAACATACAGGTGTGAAAAGCGGAACGACTTTAAAAGGTCCGGGTTTTAATAAATAGGAATTTATTTCTTTCAGTATATTACAAATAAATCATCTTCTATGCATCCCGAAACAAAAGGAAGGATCATCCGGCTGATCATTTATATGATTGTAGGTTTTGCAGCTGCCTTCCTGTACAGTTATTTTAAAAAAGATTAAGATGGAAGTTCACCACCATAGCCACACCCAAAGAAAGAAATGGACACATTATTTCTGGGAATTTCTGATGTTATTTCTCGCCGTTACTGCCGGCTTTCTTGTGGAAAATAAGCGGGAACATTTTATAGAACATAAAAGAGCCCGTCAATATGCTTCCACTATGCTTGAAGACCTGAAGGCTGACAACGAAGCATTGTTAAGCGGCATAAACAGTAATCAATTAATTATAAATAAAATTGATACACTTTTATTTCTTTGTAACCCCGAAAACAAACAAACGAAAACAACCGGCCAGTTATATTATTATGGCAGACACGGGATTCAGTTCTGGCATTACGTCAACAAACAGGTAACACTTGAACAAATGAAACATTCGGGAACTATCCGGTATTTTCAAAATTCTTTCCTGGAAAACAAATTTGTTGCACTCGACAAAAAGATCAGTTTTATTCAATATTGGGAAAACAGGGAAGCCACATTCCGGGAGCAGTCATTGCAATATGCAACTTCTTTATTTAATTATGCAGTTTTAAAAAAAATTCCTCCTGACCCAGGGATGCTTGAGGCAGCTGAGCGTTCTGTTACTATAAGCGAACAATTCAGGCAATTCTCCAATAATTTTTTGCAAACCAGTCCGCCTTTGTCCAATGATAAACTTATAAATGAATACCTTAATTTTTGCAATCTGAGGTTCGGGCTCTTAAAAGCAAAAATAAACACATATAAAGATGCGTTGGCTCAAATGGAAGCGCTGATGACCATTTTAAGAAAAGAGTATAATCTTAAATAAGATCATTATCGAAGTGGGTGCATACTTACATATTCTGAAAAGTCCGGCAGAAAGTGGCGAAGCACGCGGACACTTATCGTACGGGAGCTACAGCTTGTCCCGATAATTTCGGCAAGGCATGTCAGAGATGTCAGTGATCATTCCTGCATCATCCGGAAAAAATAATTATCTTTTCCCTTTAGCGAAGAAGAAAACCACCGTTTACCTGCTACCCATCCGTCTTGGAAAACTTTCTGTTGTAAAAATATAAAGCCACCAGTATGGAAGTACATGCACATGCGCATACGCCACGGAAGAAATGGACCCACTATTTCTGGGAGTTTTTAATGTTATTCCTCGCTGTGTTCTGTGGTTTTTTAGCAGAGTATCAGTTGGAACATACGATAGAAAAGCAACGGGAAAAACAATATGCCCGCACACTGTACGAGGATATTAAAACCGATACAGCTGCTTTGAAGGCGGCGATCAATAACAATTTATATATTACATCCCGTATAGACACATTCCGGATATTCGTTCAAACAAAAACTATTAATTCGATCCCTGCGGGCGGCTGGTATTATTATGGCAGATTTGGGACAAGGTATTTTCATATCCCCTTCCAGGATGCCACTATTGAACAATTAAAAAGTTCCGGCGGATTACGGTACTTCAGGAATTACGAAGTTGCAAATGCAATAGCCCGTTATGATCAGGCCCGGCGGGATCTCCAGACCTTGCTGAAGTTCCAGGATCCTATTTATGGTGACCTGGTAAGATCAAGAAACGTATTATTCGACGCATACTTCATGGATGAAATCATGGACTTTGACAGAATCCCGGTCAATATTGATTCTTTTAAACTTAGGAACTTGCCATTGTTAAGTGATAAAAAAGAGGATTTTATTCAATACGCCAATCTTTGCCAGCTTCGTTCCTACAATAATAAATATTTGTTGCGCAGTGAGCAGATGGTCTTAAGGCAAGGGGAAATTTTATTGGCAGAATTAAAAGATAATTATAATCTCAAATAATTACAATGGAAGTACATCACCATTCACATACTGCTCGTAAGAAATGGACACATTATTTCTGGGAGTTTCTCATGTTGTTCCTCGCTGTATTCTGCGGGTTTCTGGCGGAAAACCAACGGGAACATTATATTGAAAAGATAAGAGCCAAGCAATATGCACGGTCACTCATAAGTGATTTGAAAAAAGATACCACAATGATCAATGTGATTATAAGGCAGATAAAAAGTAACATAGCCCGGACGGACAGTTTAGCTGTTTTTCTGAAAAATAAGCCTATTGATCAAATACGAAACATTGATTTGGTTACACTTTCAACTGAACTTTACAGGCACTATACCTGGAACAGGGCTACATTGGAGCAGATAAAAAATTCAGGAGGCCTTCGGTATTTTTCCAACGATAGTATTATAGTCCGCATTACTTCTTACGATGCCTTTACCCGGCACATGGACGAAGATTACAAGGGTGATGAAGTACGGGCCCACAGGGCTGTGGAAAAAAGAAACCAGATCGTTGACCACAATTATCCCCGTCAATTTATCATCAGTTTGCTTGAAAACAGGGATTCGCTGATCAAGACGGATTACTTTAATGAGATGGCAAAAAACGGTCCCCGCCTTCTGACAAGCAGCATCAATGACATAAAGATATTTCTGAATGAAAAACTTTCAATCAGGCAACATTTTAGCACCAGGGGAGAAAGCGAATTACCGGAATTGATAAAAGACGCAGAGGAGTTGATTCTCTCATTAAAGAAGGAATTTCACCTGAAGTAAATAAAATTTTTATGGAAGTACATACACATTCTCATATCCCGACAAATCGGAAAAAAAAATGGACGCATTATTTCTGGGAGTTTTTAATGTTGTTTCTTGCCGTTACACTTGGTTTTTTTGTAGAGAATCAACGTGAACATTATATCGAACATCAGCGCGCAAGGATCTACGCTGCATCCATGAAGGCAAACCTCCAGGTAGACACAGCAGAATTAAAACAAATTGTTTACCGGGGTACTTATACGGCCGGCTATTTAGATACCTTCTTATTATTATTGTCCACTGAGGATATAGCAAAGATCCCTTCGGGCAAGTTGTACTGGTATGGTTTATTTGGCGGCTACCTGAGAGGATTTCAATCAAACGATGCCACATTTCAGCAAATGAAAAGCTCCGGTTCATTGCGGTATTTTTCAAACCCTTCATTAGAACAACACATCAGTAATTATGATCAGTTGATGCGAAGCATGCAAATGCTTACACAGGTAGATCAACCGGTGCAACTGGAGGTACGCAAGTTACGGGCAAAAATTTTTGACTTCAGGTTTAACAACATTGCCAATAATGTAGTACGAAAAGCAGTGTATGAAAAATTTGATCAGGCCGTAATTGATTCATTTATCAATACAAATCCGCCAGTACTAACTTATGATAAAACAGTTTTTAATGAATATGCAGAGCTGTGTCGCTCAAGAAATCTGCGGACACAACTTAGAAATGCAAATGATGCCCTGACTTTAGCAACTGAAATAATGGCGCGGCTGACAAAACAATATCATCTGAAATAAAAACTTATGGAAGTACATGCACATACGCACACTGAAAGAAAAAAATGGACACATTATTTCTGGGAGTTTCTTATGCTGTTTTTGGCGGTGTTTTGTGGTTTCCTGGCCGAATATAAATTGGAACATACTATTGAACATAACAGGGAGCGACAATTTATTACTACTATGATCGAGGACCTGAAAAGCGATACCATGCAGTTATCTCAAAATATCAGCTACAGGAAAACCAGGGAAGCTATGTGTGATTCACTTATTAACAATCTTCCGGATCATAAGAACAGAGGCGGCGATGTTTATTATTATGCCCGTAACCTTACCCGCCCGCAATACTTTTCGCCAAACGACCGTACACTCCAACAACTGAAAAATTCCGGTGCACTACGACTTATCCGGAATCTTCGTGTTTCCGATAGTATCATGTCGTACGATCAGCATTTAAGATACCTGATGACTTTAAGCGAAGATGAAAGGAGTATTCGCGACAATTTCAGAGATCTGATAGGCACTGTCTTTGATGGAAGAACGCTCTATTCACAAATTGATACCGCAGATTTTGCAAATTATAATAAGCCTGAGGGAAATCCTGCTTTATTTCTGCAAGATGCGGCATCGGTAAATAAAGTTATTTCCTCCGCACAATATTTAAAAACAGTTGTCCGGGGAGTAAGGGTGAGACTAGAAAGACTAAAAGCAACGGCAGCAAACCTCCTTTCCTTTCTGCAAAAAGAATATGAACTGAATTAACTTTTATGGAAGTACATGCACACACTCATACCGCAAGAACAAAATGGACACACTATTTCTGGGAATTTCTCATGTTGTTTCTTGCAGTATTCTGTGGTTTCCTGGCAGAGTACTACCTGGAGCATACAATTGAACACAACAGGGAAAACCAATTTATTAGCTCTCTTATAAAAGACATTGAAGCAGATACCGCTCAATTATCAAATATAAAAGGGTTTCGGATTGCAAGGCTAAGCTCTATTGACTCAGTAACTAATTATTTTGCTAATAATACTTCAGGAACTATTTCTTTGCGTGGCATACAATTACTTGAAGATGTTAAAGGACATGTTTCATTTTATCAAAACAGCGGTACTCTTGACCAGTTAAAAAATGCCGGCGGGCTTAGGCTGATACGACGAAGAAATGTGGTTGATTCTATCCAGTCTTATGATCAGCAAATAAAAAGAATGGCGTTACGTGATCAATACGAAGTAGAAGAAATGCGATATACCGTCCGGTTATCATATAAATTTGTTGATGGCAGTATGCTCTCCAGTATTTACGCAGACACAAGCTATTTTAATAACGACAGGTTAAGAACTGACAGGCCCAAATCCATAATGATAAGTCCGCAGTACGTGAGTGAATACCTGAATAGCCTTGCCACTTTCCGGTTCGTTGTGATGAACAATATGCGGTTGCAGGAAAATATCAGGAAAAAAGCTGAAGATCTGTTAGCGTTGATTAAAAAAGAGTATCACCTGAAATAAAATAATTCTAAATTCATAAACAGGTTTCTTAAACAAATGACCTTATCCTGATTTTATTTATATGAAACAATATATTCTTTTCCTGTTTTTCTTCCCACTCCAATTAATGGGACAGGGTTTACACGATTCAGTAACCAGGAAAATCGATAGCCTGTTTAGCCGCTACACCACCACCACTCCTGGTTGTGCTGTCGCGATTATAAAAAATGAAAAACCGGTTTTTAAAAAAGGCTATGGTATGGCAAACCTGGAATACAATGTGCCTATTACTCCTTCTTCCATATTTCATATTGCATCAGAATCGAAACAGTATGTTGCTTTTTGTATGTTGTTGCTGGAGCAACAGGGAAAATTGTCAATAGATGATGATATCAGGAAATACCTCGATTATGTCCCCGACTTTGGTAAGAAGATAACCATTCGTCATCTAATACACCATACCGGCGGTCTCCGGGATCAGTGGCAATTGCTTGCCAATGCCGGCTGGCAATTGGACGACGTGATAACCCAGGAACATATTATTAAACTGGTGTCAAAACAAAAAGCACTGAATTTCGAACCGGGGGAAGAACAACTTTATTGTAATACGGGCTATACCTTAATGGCAGAGATCGTTAAAAAAGCAAGTGGGTTATCTCTTCGTGAATACACTGATAAGTATATTTTTCAACCGCTGGAAATGAGTAACACTCATTTCCATGATAATTATCGAGAAATCGTTCCAAACCGAACTTATTCCTATTCACCCGGCGGATCAAACGGGTATTCACATAGTGTGTTAAGTTATTCCACCGTTGGAGCAACCAGCCTATTCACAACAGTGGAAGACGAAGCCAAATGGTTAATGAATTATGAGCATGGAAAAGTTGGAGGCAAAGATCTTTTGCAGAGAATGTATTCGCAGGGAATATTGAATAACGGGAAAAAGATAACTTATGCTTTTGCCATCAATATGGGCGAGTATAACGGGTGGAAAGAAATTGGTCATGGAGGTGGAGATGCCGGATTCAGAACTTATGCCACAAGGTTTCCGGAGCAGCAACTTGGCATCATAATATTCAGCAATCTTTCTTCCTTCAATTCATACGGCATGGCAAAGCTCGTTGGCAGATATGTATCTCCCCGTGGTGGAATGCTTAATCTTTCCTGGAATAATGGAAATTTAGTCAACCGCCAGGCAGGGCAAACCGCCGGCGGTACCGAATGGAAACTTGCAGTAAAAGAAAATAATAAATACCAGTTGAACGACGGCCCATTCCTGAAGT
>JAICGN010000110.1 GCA_025923075.1 Chitinophagaceae bacterium | reverse complement strand
TCTGCTTTTCACTGATCCACTTGATCAGATCAGTGCAGCTCTTGTTTCATCATCGATCATAATGTAAAAAACTAGCCCACGGTTTAAACCGTGGGCTAGTTGATTCACAAACATGTCTTCTTAAAACCGGAAGATTGTTTCGTTTACTTACAATCAAAATGCCTTCTGCTTTTCACTGATCCACTTCGTCAGATCTGTGCAGCTTTTTATTTCATCATCAATCATAATGTAAAAAACTAGCCCACGGTTTAAACCGTGGGCTAGTTGATTCACAAAAATGTCTTCTTAAAACCGGAAGATTGTTTCGTTTACTTACAATCAAAATGCCTTCTGCTTTTCACTGATCCACTTCGTCAGATCAGTGCAGCTTTTTATTTCATCATCAATCATAATGTAATAAGTCGGAACTTTTTCTTTCATCCATTTTTCCAGCGTTTTTTGCTTTTTTTCTTCGAGCGCCATGGCTGAGATCCGGCTGAAATCATCTTTCATGTTAAGGCGATGGGGTTCACTACGGCTTTTATAATGGACAATGCGTACAGCTTTTTTTCCATTGTCATCAAATACTACTGGTTGTGAAAATTCACCAGGTTGAAGTTTATCGAGCATCGCAACAAGATCTTTATCGAGAAGATCGATAGTTACATACGGCCCACCATCACGACCGAGAAAATAAGGACCGCTGAATTTTGCCTGCTCATCTTCAGTGTAACGCGATGCGGCGGCGGCAAAACTAATATTACCACTTATGATCTTTGACCTTACAGTATCCGCCTTTGCCATTGCAGCTTTTATCTCGGTATCAGTTACGGGGGGTATACGAAGAATATGACGGATAACTGCTTCATCACCGAAACGCTCTTCCAAATAAATAAGGTGATAGCCAAACTTTGTTTTCACTGGCCCAATCATATCTCCCTTATTTTTCAGGCGGAAACAAGCGGCAAGAAAATTAGGATCCCATGTTTTGTCGTTGCGGTTCACCTGGTATTGACCACCACGCTCTTTACTTCCGGGATCTTCGGAAAAACGTTGCGCCAGTTGGTCGAAGGTGGCAACCTTCATTTCCACCTGCCTTTTATAATTAAGCATTTCATCCATCACGAACTTCTCAAGCTCACGGTTGCCTTTTGGATAAAAAACTATTTGACCAATCTCAAGCTCTGATTCAAAGTAAGGAAGACTGTCTTTTGGAAATTTATCATAGAATGCTTTTGCTTCGGCCGGAGTGATATGTACGTTTTCAACAATTTTCCTTTGCATTGCTTCAGCAAGCTTTTGTTCCCTTACTGTTTCCCTTGCATCTTCCTTGATCTGGTAAATGGATTTGCCGGCAATTTCTTCTAAGGCTTCCTGTGAGCCATACCCGGTAATGTATTTTCGAATTCGGTTATCGAGATCAGCTTCTATTTCATCCTCTGTTATGGGCAGCGAATCTTTTTCTGCCTGCAGCATCAGCACTTTTGACATCAATGCCTGTTCCATTAGCACGCAATTGGCATGATCCGGAACCTGGTTGCCATTTCTTATGGCATCAGCAATTGTATTTTGAATATCAGAATAAAGAATAATCCTGTCGCCAACAATAGCGAGTATTTTATCTGCAACTACTTTTGCTGATTGTCCCTGGGCAAGACAGGTTGCCGCAAATGCAAAAAACAGGCTGAGGGTAAATATTTTCTTCATAACCAGGATTTGAATCCCAAAAGTAAATTTGATTGTCCGATCAAGCAGGAGAATGAGTTTAATTAACAAAAGTTTCAGGTGAGGTCGGAGTCGATAGTCGATAGTCCATAGTCAATAGTTCAGAGTCAAAACCACCATAATCGAATCTGAACCTCGGACTCTGAACCCCGAACTCAGACCTACAGCGTCCTCTTCACTTCCTCCTCCTCAAATGCTTCCACCACATCTCCCACTTTTATATCACTATAATTTTTGATCATTAACCCGCATTCCATTCCTGCCTGTACTTCTTTTACATCATCTTTGAATCGCTTCAATGACGCCAGTTCCGCACTGGCACCTTCGCCGGTTGGATAAGTAACGATACCGTCCCTGATAAGGCGAACTTTAGAGTCCCTCTTGATCTTTCCGTCACGTACATAACAACCTGCTACGATCGTCTTGTCAAACTTGAATACTTCTCTTATCTCTACGTTAGCAACGATCTTTTCCTGTATTGTCGGTTCCAGCATTCCTTCCATCGCCATCTTTATTTCATCAATTACTTTGTAAATGATGGAATACATTTTTATTTCTATGGCTTCGTTTTCTGCAAGTTTTGCAGCCTGCTGTGAAGGACGAACGTTAAAACCAATGATAATGGCATCAGATGCATTTGCAAGCGTGACATCACTTTCTGTTATTTGGCCAACGCCTTTATGAATTACTCTTACAACGATTTCCTCGGTACTTAATTTTTGTAAGCTATCGCTTAGTGCTTCTACTGAACCATCCACGTCACCTTTGATAATTACATTGAGTTCTTTGAAATTACCAAGCGCCAAACGGCGACCGATCTCATCAAGTGTAATGTGTTTCTTGGTACGAATACCTTGTTCACGAAGGATCTGTGCACGGCGATAGGCAACTTCTTTTGCTTCTGCTTCATCATCGTACACCCTGAATTTTTCACCAGCTTGCGGTGCGCCATTCAACCCCAGGATCAACACCGGTGCTGAAGGTGGCGCTTCATCCTTTTTCTTGTTTCTTTCATTGAACATCGCTTTCACTCTTCCGAAATGCTGACCACTTACTACAAGATCTCCATTTTTCAATGTGCCATTTTGAACCAGAACGGTAGCGACATAACCACGGCCTTTATCCAATGTTGCTTCGATAATAGTTCCGCTTGCCTCACGTTCAGGATTTGCTTTTAAGTCAAGCAATTCCGCTTCTAACAATATTTTTTCTAATAACTGATCTACATTCAAACCTTTCTTGGCAGAAATTTCCTGGCTCTGAAACTTACCACCCCACGCTTCTACCAATAAATTCATTTGAGAAAGCTGCTCATAAATTTTCTGGGAGTTTGCACCGTCTTTATCAATCTTATTTACCGCAAAGATCATCGGGACACCGGCAGCCTGGGCATGGCTGATCGCTTCTTTTGTTTGCGGCATCACCGCATCATCCGCTGCAATGACGATCACGGCAATATCAGTAACTTTTGCGCCACGGGCACGCATGGCAGTAAATGCTTCGTGACCCGGGGTATCAAGAAAAGTAATTTCTTTTCCGTTGGGCAATTCCACCTGGTAGGCACCAATGTGCTGTGTGATACCACCGGCTTCACCAGCTACCACATTCGCTCTTCTTATGTAATCAAGCAACGAAGTTTTACCGTGGTCAACATGACCCATGATAGTAACAATTGGTGAGCGGGGTTTTAATACTTCTTCATCATCATCTTCATCATCCACATCTTCCATTTCCATCTGCTTTTCCATATCGATGAACTCAACATCAAACCCAAATTCACTTGCCACCAATTCGATCACTTCAGCATCGAGACGTTGATTGATAGAAACCATGATACCGAGACCCATACACTTACTGATAACTTCGGTAAAGTTTACATCCATCAAATTGGCCAGTTCACTCACACTGATGAACTCTGTTAGCTGTAGCTTATTGCTTTCATCGCCGTCCCCGGCAGCTTCAGCCATTTCCTCACGTTTAGCCTTACGATACTTTGCTTTCAGGCTTTTACCACGGCCGCCTGCACCGGCAAGTTTGGCTTGTGTTTCCCTTATCTTTTCCTGTATCTCTTTTTCGTCAATTACTTTTTCTTCACGAGGCCTGATATCTCTGCGTCCGCCTGTACCGGGCCCATGACCAGGTCCATGACCGGGTCCACCTCTTCTGTCACCTCCGCCGCCAGGTCCACCACGACGATCATCTCTTTTGAATCGATCCTCTCGCCGGTCTTTATCCTTGATCGCCTCTTCTCTTTTTACTTCTTTCTTTTCAATAGGTATGCGCTTGCGTTTACGCTTTTCATCATGCTTAGGACGGGTATCATTCTCAACAGGTAAATCAATTTTTCCCAGGATCTTGGGGCCTTCGAGTTTGTCTGCTTTAATGTTTTCAATAACGGGCGGCGCTTCTTCTTCCGGCTCTTCGGCAATTATTTCGGGTTTTACCTCTTCTATTACCGGCTCAACAACTTCTTCTTTTTTCCCTTTCTTTTTCGAAGGCTTCTTTTCCTCCTTCGCTTCTATTTTTTCTTCTTTCTTCTTTGATTCCTTTTTAGGTCTTGTTGAAGAATCTATCGTTGAAAGATCAATTTTATTGATCACCTTAGGACCTTCCAGTTCCGGGATTTCTGTTTTTACAAGTTCAGGTTCAGCTACTGGTTGCTCAACTACTACTGGAGCTGGTGCTTCTTCCTTAGGTTCCTCTTTTTTCGCTGGCTTCTTCTCTTCTTTTTCTTTTTTGAAAATAATTTCTTCTTCGTCTTTCTTTTTCTTAAGGTCGGCTGCAACTCCTTTAGGCAAATCGATCAGATCACTTTTCAGCTTTGCCACTTTATCACTCTGAAACTCTTGCTGAAGAGCACGGTACATGTCTTCTGTAAGCTTTGAGGTCGGCTTCAGATCATCTTTGCTAAATCCTTTGCCCGTCAAAAAATCAACAAGGGTATCGCGTCCGATGTTGAATTCTTTGGCTGCGGCCATTAATCGCGGTGTTGCTGTTTCTGCCATATAAATTTTTACCCTAAATCCGCCTAAGGCGGACTTTTAATTTCTCTGTATTCGTCTCTTATTATCTTTCCCAACACCCCTTTAGGGGCAGGGGGTTCTTATTCCTTCTGAAATTCTGCTTGCAATACTTTTCTCACTTCATCAATTGTTTCTTTTTCCAGGTCTGTACGGCGTTCCAGTTCTGCTGCTGTCAGGTTCAATACACTTCTTCCCGTATCACAACCGATGCGTTTCAATTCATCGATCACCCATGTTTCAATTTCATCACTAAATTCATCAAGATCGATATCAAATTCTTCTTCCACTCCTTCATCATCACGATAAACATCCAATTCATAAGCGGTCAGTTCACTGGCTAATTTGATGTTGACACCACGGCGACCAATAGCCAATGAAACCTGGTCCGGCTTCAGGTAAACATTTGCATGTTTATTATCCTGGTCCAGCTCCATGCTTGTGATCTTAGCCGGAGTCAATGCTCTTTGTATCAATAACTGGGTATTATTTGTCCAGTTGATCACATCAATATTTTCATTTTTCAATTCACGAACTATACCGTGAATGCGGCTTCCTTTCATACCGACACAGGCACCAACCGGATCAATACGATCGTCGAAAGACTCAACCGCCACTTTCGCTCTCTCTCCCGGATCACGGACAATTTTTTTGATGACAATAAGGCCATCAAAAATTTCCGGCACTTCGATCTCAAGTAATTTGGCGAGAAAGTCAGGCGAAGTTCTCGAAAGTATAATTACCGGGGTATTATTTCTCATATCCACTTTTTTCACCACGGCACGGATAGATTCTCCTTTTTTGAAGTAATCCTGGGGAATTTGTTCGCTTTTGGGAAGTATAAGCTCATTTCCTTCCTCATCCAATAACAAAATCTCCTTTTTCCAAACCTGGTATACTTCAGCGCTAATGATCTCTCCGATCCTTTCGCTGTACTTTTTAGCCAGGGAGTTTTTCTTCAAATCGCTAATGCGACTCGCCAGGGTTTGCTTGGCGGCAAGAATAGCACGACGACCAAAATCGTAAAGGTCAATTGGCTCGAATAGTTCTTCACCAACCTCAAAATCGGGCTCTATTTTCACGGCATCGCTATAGGCAACTTCAGCCAGCGGATCATTTACCTGGCCATCCTCCACAATCGTTCGACGGCGCATAATTTCCAGGTCTCCTTTTTCAGCATTTACAATTACATCAAAGTTTTCATCACTGCCGAATTTTTTGCGCAGCAATGTTTTGAAAACGTCCTCTACCACTTTCATCATCGTGGGACGATCAATGTTTTCTGCTTCCTTGAATTCCTGGAACGCATCTATCAGGTTAATACTTGACATAATACATTTTTTAAATCCTTATTTGAATTTTGGTTGACTTGATTTCTTGTTTTGAAACTTTATGTTCAATAAGTTCTTTCTTTTTCCCTTTCCCTTTTTCTTCTTCCACTACGATCTCGTCATCTGAAACACTCAACAGCTTGCCTTCTTTTTTTATCCCGTTCTTCAGCAACACTTCTACAAATCGCCCAATGTTTTTTACATATTGCCTGTTAAGTTTCAGTGGTTCATCCAACCCCGGTGATGATACCTCAATTGAAAAATCACCATTGGGAAAAAGATTTTCTTCTACCCATTTATAAAGAGCACGGTTTAATTTTGAGAGCTGATCGATTGCTGCACCCTGGTCAGCATCCACAAATACCTTAAGGTTATTGGTTGGTTTTATACTTATATCTACCAGGAAATAACCTGGCCACTCATTCAACAGCTCATTAACCTTCCTTTCTACTGACTCAACCTGATTTTCATTATTCATAAACACGCTACTATTCCCCCTTTAGCGGCGGGGGTTTCAAAAGAAGAAGGGAACGGATTCGTTCCCTTCTATCATTCATTGCCGGTGCAAATGTAACGGAAATATATATTAAGTTCCAAAATACAGATAACAATTTCCAATAAACCAAACCATTCCAATATATGCGTCCATTTTGCCTTGTTTTTTAGCATTTATTTGGTGATTGTGTTTTGAGATTTGAAGTTTTGGCCCTCGTAACTTTGTGCCATGTTACGATATTTGTTTTATGCATTCTTAATTTATCTCGCCTACAGGCTTGTATTTCACTTTATCATTCCGATATATAGAACTACAAAACAGGTAAAGAGACAATTTCGTGAAATGCATGATCGCATGGAAGATCATATAACCCAACAGCAAGAGGCCAATCAACCAACTTCAGTTCCTGAAACGGAAATCAAAAAGCAGCAAGCTGGAGATTATATAGACTTTGAAGAAGTGAAATAATTGCTCATCTACACTTTATTTTTTTATTTTTGCCGCCCGGAGCCAAAAAGCTCAGGACCCTTAGCTCAGACGGTTAGAGCACCTGACTCATAATCAGGGGGTCGTTGGTTCGATCCCAACAGGGTCCACAAAGTCGTTCGTCTTATTTTTATTGTGATTGGTTCCCTGCCTGTCGGCAGACAGGGATCCCAACAGGGTCCACAAAGTCGTTCGTCTTATTGTTATTGAGATTTAGAGTTATCTCGAATCCTTAGCTCAGATGGTCAGAGCATCCCGATACATATCGGGCGGGTCGTTGGATCCCTGCCTGTCGGCAGACAGGGATCCCAACAGGGTCCACAAAAGATTTGATGCGGAAAGAGTTCCGCATTTTTTTTAAAAGGTTCTTTAACCTTTTGTTAACCGCGACAAAAATACTTTTGTCTATTACACAACTGAATATGAAAAAATTTTTATTTGTATTTGTAGCATTTTCTTTCTCATTGTTTCTTCACTCACAGGATAATCCTTCTTCAAAATCAAAGAAAAAAGATTGGAGTAAAGTAAAACTGACCAACCGCGCCAATGATCATTTCATGCTTCAATATGGAATGCTTACCTGGGCAAATAAACCCGATAGCATCAATACAAGAGGCTGGTCTAACAGTTTTAATGCTTATATCATGATTGATATGCCTTTTAAAACGGATCCCCGCTTCAGCGTAGCATTTGGTCCGGGTATTGGTGTTGACAATATGTTTTTTGAAGAAACCCATCTTACAACGACTACTCACCTGAAACCACTGGAATTCCAGAATGTTTCAGACACCAACCATTTTGATAAATACAAATTGGTAAACGCATTTGCAGAATTGCCATTAGAACTTCGTTTTGTTTTGAATCCCGAGAATACCAACAAAAGTTTTAAAGTCGCCATTGGTGCAAAAGTGGGTGTGCAACTGTCTTCACATACCAAAGGAAAAAGATGGGTGACTGCAAATGACAATATCATACCGGGATACGATGATAAGTATGTTCAAAAAAATAAAGACAAATATTTTTTTAATGGCAATCGTCTTGTGGGTACGTTTCGTATCGGTTATGGATTCCTTACAGCTTTTGGTACCTATCAATTCAATAGTTTAATGAAAGACGGTCTTGGCCCCCAGGTAAAACCATATACCATCGGTCTAACGCTAAGTGGTCTGTAAATAAAAGAAATTAAATAATAAATTTTAAAAGCAATCTGTCTTCGCGGATTGCTTTTATTTTTGCATCAAATACAATTGGATAAACGAAAAAATGCTCGACAAAAAAAATAGTATAAAGAAAGAGGAAAAAGCGGTATTGGTGGGAATAATTCATAAGGACCAGACTGAAACACAGGTACAGGAATATCTTGATGAACTTGCGTTTCTTGCAGAAACAGCCGGTGCTGTGGCTGTAAAAAGATTTACCCAAAAATTATTGCATCGTGATAGCAAGACCTTCGTGGGCAAAGGGAAGCTTGAAGAAATAAAGAATTATTGCCAGCAAAAAAATATACGTATACTGATTTTTGATGATGAGCTCAGCGGTGCACAGATCAATAACATTGAGAAAGCTACCGATGTAAAAACAATCGACCGCAGCGATCTTATTCTTGACATATTTGCACGACGGGCAAAAACGGCACAAGCCAAGGCGCAGGTGGAGCTGGCGCAATATCAATATATATTACCAAGACTTCGTGGTATGTGGAAACACCTGGAGCGACTTGGTGGTGGTATTGGTACAAGGGGCCCGGGTGAAACTGAAATTGAAACTGACCGCCGTATTGTCCGTGATAAAATTTCTTTGCTAAGAAAAAAACTGGCTGAAATAGATAAGCAGGCATTCACCCAGCGAAAGGATAGAGGTGAACTGATTCGTGTAGCATTGGTTGGTTATACCAATGTCGGCAAGTCAACACTCATGACCCTGCTCAGCAAAAGTGATGTATTTGCAGAAAATAAATTATTTGCAACGCTTGATACAACGACAAGAAAAGTTGTTTTTGAAACGACCCCCTTTCTTTTAAGTGATACTGTTGGATTCATTCGCAAGTTGCCACACCATCTTGTTGAAAGTTTTAAAAGCACACTGGATGAAGTAAGAGAAGCGGATATTCTATTACATGTAGTCGATATTTCACATCCGGCATATGAAGAGCAGATGGGCATAGTAAATAAAACGCTGCAGGATATAAAAGCATTTGACAAACCTATTCTTGTTGTTTTTAATAAAATGGATCTGTATGAAAAGAATGTGTTTGATGAATGGCTCGATGAGAATGTAAAAAAAGAAATACTTGAAGACTTGCGTGAACGATGGGAAAGGGAAACCGATGGCAACGCGGTTTTTATTTCTGCTATTGAAAAAAGAAATCTTGAGTCGTTAAGAAAGAATATCCTCCACAAAGTGAGGGAAATGTATAAAGTGCGGTATCCGTATAAGCAAGAGTTTCTTTATTAAGCAAAAGACTCCTATTTATTAACTCTGATTTTTTTAAAACTTTGATTTTTAGAGGTAACAAAAAAACAGATTCTATGTTCTTGCTCTTTAAAATAATTTGTTTACATTAGAGCCTCTTAGCCACCTATCTTACCCTCGAAATTATAGTCCATTGTCCGATCAGACATTTCTTAGAAAAATCGACCAGGCGGAACATACCCGCTGATTAATATAAAACAAGACGAGCGGAGCGACATATCCATTCGTTGCAACCTGCCCGCCGTAAAAGAATATTCTTTAACCACCTAAAATTTAAATCTATGGCAGTACGTCCAATCACCATCGAAAGCATCAATAACGATGGCACATTACAATTATCCGATAATGGAACAACCACCGCTAACCCGGGTGATACCATACAATGGAACGTTGGATCCAATTCAGGAGTAGCAACTATTTCTTCAATTCATGACACCTCTTCTACAGATGTATTCAGCCCGGATCCATCAAAACAACCTGGCAACTCATCGGCGTGGCAGGGAACCATTAATTCAGGTATTACTACTCCCCAGGAGGAAACCTATTGTATTTATTATACGAAACCCGGGAGTACCGTTGTTTACATGCATGACCCCAAAATCATCGTTAATCCATAAACTATAATCATGCAATTAAGGAGAAAGGCTTATTATTTTTTAATAAGCCTTCTTTTTCTTACCCTCAATGTCCCTGGTCAGGATCAAAAAATCGCGGATAGTCTTGCCCGGATCTTTCGACTCGATACAGCTGGTGATCAGGGCAAGCTTGAATTGCTTAGAAATTTAGCTTTTAATGAATCAAAGGATCTGAAACTTGCAGTTCAGTATGCCGATGAACTGATAACATTATCGCTCAGGACAAACAATCCTCTGTACCTGCACAGGGGATATTTTCAAAAAGGGAACAAATTGAGAATGCTGGGCAACCTGGAAGAGGCACTCGATAACTATTTCAAAAGTACTGAAGCTGCCAGGAATGCTGATTTTGTAAGAGGAGAGGGAAGTGCATACGGCGCGATTGCGGATGTGTATTCTGTTTCCAATAATCATAACAATGCAATGCTTTACTACAATAAAGCAATTGCCACATTACGAAAAGCAGGCGACTCGATCGCCCTGGCCGCCGCTATTTCAAATGCAGGTGACGATTATCTAAATAATAAGATTTATGATTCTGCTCTTTTATACTTTAAAGAAGCTGAAAAGATCTTTGAAAAAGTGGACTATCTCGCAGGTAAAGGGTATAGCCTGGGGAATATCGGAATGGTCTATGCTAATCTTGGCAATGAGCAGCTTGCGGAAAAGAACATCAATGAGGCCATCCGGATTTTGGAGGAATCAGAAGATTATTATCCGATCTGTGTCTATCTCATATCTATGGCTGATATCTACGAGGAAAGAAATGATGAAAAAGCAGCATTGAATTATGCCCTGCGCAGTCTTCAACTCGCCCAACAATATGGATTGAAGGAGCAGATAAGCAATGCCAATTTAAAGCTCTCAGAACTTTATGAAAAAGCCGGAAACAACAATGAATCATTTAAATACTACAAAAATCATATCGTTTACCGGGATAGCGTGAATGATATAAACTCTGTTCAGAAATTGGCTGACCTGCGAACGAATTATGAAGTATCTCAAAAGCAGGTGGAAGTGGACCTGCTTGCTCAGAAATCAAGAAATCAAAAGCTGCTCAACCTATCATTGTTTATCACGCTTGGCTTAGGCCTTATTATTCTTGGCACCTTATACTGGTATTACCGGGCTATTGCAAGAGAAAAGAAAATATCTGAGAGCCTTTTGTTAAATATCCTGCCTGCAGCAACAGCAAAGGAGTTAAAACAAAATGGCAAAGTCGATGCCGTAAAGTTTGACAGTGTGACGGTCTTGTTTACCGATTTTGTACAGTTCACGAAAGTCGCTGAAACTGTAGAACCGGAACAATTGGTAAAAAGTATCGATTTTTATTTCAAAGGTTTCGATATGATAACGACTAAATATGGCCTCGAGAAGATAAAAACAGTTGGGGATTCCTATATGTGCGCATCGGGTCTGCCAACCATTAATGAAACACATGCAAGAAACGTGATCGAAGCCGCCAGGGAAATGATCGAACTGGTACGAAGCGAATTTAAGGCAGATGATGAATTAATTCATTTTGAGATCAGGATCGGTGTCCATACCGGACCGGTAGTAGCGGGGATCGTTGGCATAAAAAAATGGCAGTATGATATTTGGGGAGACACGGTGAATATTGCTTCACGAATGGAATCCAACTCAAAACCCGGAAAGGTCAATTTATCGGAAACAACTTACCAGCTGGTAAAAGATCAGTTTGCCTGTGAGTATCGCGGAGAGATCGAAATAAAGAACCACGGGTCAATGAAGATGTACTTTCTGTCAGTATAAAGCTGAAGCTCGCTAATAAATCCAAAAGTCAAAATTAAAAAGTAAAAAGTTGGTCATTAAACATTGTTAGTTTTGAAATTTGACTTTAACATGCAGTACTAAAGCCTCTGTCCTTTAAAAGGGGAAACCTGAAATTCAAGCCCTCCCTAAAGGGACTTAGATTTGAAATTGTCTTTGATAACTGAACATTAGCATATTGGGAAAAAAATACAAATGGCATAAGATCGCTGATAGTCTGAATGAGATTGAATTCGCTTCGAACAATATTGCTGTTGTTGATCTGGATGGAAAGAACATTTGTCTTGGAAAATCGAACGAGGGTGTATTTGCATTTGCTTATAAATGTCCGCATGCAGGTGGCATATTAGCGGAAGGTTTTATTGATGCCCTGGGAAATATTGTTTGTCCATTACATCGTTATAAATACAATATGGCCAATGGCCGGAACGTAAGCGGCGAAGGTTATTATCTCAAACACTGGCCGGTGCAAATAAACGAAGATGGAGTATTTGTTGGGATAGAGGAAACCGGTGGATTATTTGGTTTGTTTAAATAACAGGTAGGTTCTCACAGATAACACAGATTTTCACAGATTATAACGTTTTACGTGTTCATCCCTGTCTGCCGACAGGCAGGCGTGAAATCCGTGAGCCAAACATCATGCGAGGCTACTCCATTTTTTTCAACGTCTTTAGCTCATTCGCCGTTGCTTTTTTCAAACTGATGGCAACCCCACCACTTGCCGCTAATTTTTGCGGCAGTTTTGATTGATTATTTACGATGACTTTGTAAATATGATAGCTCTGTGGATTTGTCATATAATCAGCCTCCTTTCCATCTTCATATATTGTTGCCACATAATAATCCTTTGAATCAAGAAAATTGAAATCAATGTTTGCGGTTCTTGGATTCTCATCAGTAATTCCGCCAACGAACCATTCTTGCTTGCCCTTTGCTTTGCGTGCGATAGTGATAAAATCTCCTGGTTCAGCTTCCAGGATTTTTGTGTCATCCCAATCTGCTGCAACATCTTTTATAAATTTAAACGCATCGGGAAAACGTTCATAGTTGTCAACAATATCTGCTGCCATTTGTAAAGGACTGTACATAGTAACATATAAAGCCAGTTGCTTTACCAATGTTGTTTTTACAAATCGTGTGTCTCCTTTCTTATAATAGTCGAGTTTGGTTTGAAAAATTCCCGGTGTATAATCCATCGGGCCACCCATTAATCTTGTAAATGGGAGAATAGTAGTATGCTCGGGATTATTGCCGCCAAACGTTTCAAACTCTGTACCTCTTGCGGCTTCAGCTGCAATCCAGTTTGGATATGTTCTTTGTAATCCTGTTGGACGAACAGACTCATGTGAATTAACCATGATCTTATAGTTCGCCGCGGCTTTAACTACTCTTAAATAATGTTCAATCATCCACTGGCTGTAATGATGTTCACCGCGGGGAATAATATTTCCAACATAACCGGTCTTTACGGCGTTGTAACCATATTTTGTCATAAACTTATAGGCGGTATCCATCCAGCGTTCATAATTAGTAGCTGATGCTGATGTTTCATGATGCATTAGAATCTTTACTCCTTTTGCGCGTGCATAATTAGTAAGCATCTTCACATCAAAATCAGGGTAAGGGGTTACAAAATCAAATACAAATTCTTTTGATTTGCCAAACCAATCTTCCCATCCCTGGTTCCACCCCTCCACGAGCACCGCATCAAAACGATGCTTAGCAGCAAAATCTATATATTTTTTTACATTGGCATTATTAGCAGCATGTGTTTTATTAGGTGTTAATTTTTTATAATCAGTGATCCCTAAATGCACATTGTCCACATCGGCATAACTCCAACTTCCCTGGTCAGGGCAAAACATTTGCCACCAAACACCGACATACTTTACCGGTTTTATCCAGTTGGTGGATGCATACTTTGTTGGTTCATTCAGATTCAGAATTAATTTGGAAGCTAAAATATCGGCGGCCTTATCAGATACGACAATCGTACGCCATGGTGTATTAAATGGTGTTTGAATATATCCTTTATTACCCTGCGCATCCGGGGTGAGATGGGTTTTCAGCACGAAATTTTTTACATCTGTATCCACGTGCATGGCAGGGTAACCAATTAATGCAGCCTCTGCAATATTAATATACAGTCCTTCCTGGCTTTTCATCATTAAGGGAGTCTGCAATCCCATTGGAATAATGGTTTGCGATGCATTCCCATCATAGCTTTTGTCGAATAGTGCCGGTATCTGAGAAAGAGTTGAAGTTGTATAGCTGTATTCCTGCGTATCATAATCCCCCGCGATCCACCATG
>JAICGN010000109.1 GCA_025923075.1 Chitinophagaceae bacterium | reverse complement strand
TGTTAAAGCAAGAACAATCCGGCAGGCAGATCTATTATTATTTTAATCCCAAAAAGCTTAAGGAAGTTGATAAGTGGCTTCAGCCATTTCGAACAATATGGGAAGCCCGGTTTGATCAATTAGACACCGTATTAAAGAATTTAAAAAACAAAAAATCATGATCCTTCAAAAAGAAACAATCTTCACGCAAGATTTAACCAACAAGAAAATCACAGTAACAAGAGAATTTGACGCGCCTGTAGAACAGGTTTGGAAAGCCTGGACTAAAAGCGAATTGCTTGATCAATGGTGGGCACCAAAACCATGGAAAGCGAATACCATATCGATGGATTTCCGTGACGGTGGAGTTTGGCTTTACTATATGCAAGGCCCGGATGGTACCCGGCACTATTGCAGGGCAGATTATAAAGCGATCAGGACAAACAAAAGTTACGAATGTCTTGACGCATTTTGTGATGAGAAAGGAAATATCAATACAGAATTTCCTCGTATGGAGTGGATGGTTGAATTCAATAAAGCAAATACGGGCACAAAGGTGGAAGTAGAGATCACATTCGCTTCTAAAGAAGATCTGGAAAAAATTATTGAAATGGGCTTCAAGGAAGGTTTTGCTGCTGCCCACAATAATCTTGACGAATTACTGGCGAAGTAAACTGGTTCATTTTAACAAAGCAAAAATCCGGGCAACCGTTTCCAGGTTGCCTTTTTGTTTTGTGATAAGATATTTTAGCAGCATAACATGCATACAATTATTAAATTTCATTGACCCTTACGGATAATTATACCAACCAGTTTTACTGCTCAAGATTCAAATAATGTATATGATTTTAATCAAATATAACCATGAGCCGATTCTAAATTATATTTGCTGAATAACAATACCAAATGAACCTTGAATTCAATCGTAACGAAGATTCTATGAAAATGTTGCTGAGCGATATGCGTCAGCGTTTGCAAAAGATCCATGAAGGCGGCGGTAAAAAAGCAATTGAAAAACAAAAAGAAAAAAACAAACTCACTCCGAGGCAACGAATAGATTATTTAACCGATAAGGGTGAACCGTTCGTCGAGATCGGTGCTTTTGCCGGATATAAAATGTATGATGAACAAGGCGGATGTCCCGCTGGCGGAACGGTGGCAGGAGTTGGGTATGTAAGCGGACGACAGTGTGTAATTATCGCCAATGATCAGACAGTAAAAGCGGGTGCCTGGTTTCCTATTACGGGTAAGAAAAATCTCCGTATGCAGGAGATCGCGATGGAAAATCATCTCCCTGTTATTTATCTTGTTGACAGTGCCGGAGTTTTTCTTCCCATGCAGGATGAAATTTTTCCTGACAAAGAACATTTTGGAAGAATATTTTATAACAATGCCAGGATGAGTGCAATGGGCATCACACAAATTGCTGCCGTGATGGGGCCATGCGTAGCAGGCGGAGCGTACCTGCCAATAATGAGTGATGAAACGTTGATGGTGGAAGGCAACGGTTCAATTTTTTTAGCAGGCCCTTATCTTGTAAAAGCTGCAATTGGTGAAGAAATAGATACTGAAACATTAGGTGGGGCAACTACCCATACAGAAATTTCAGGAATCGCAGATTACAAGTTCAAAACTGAAGAGGAATGCATGGATCATATCAAACGTATGATATCAATGCTGGGTGAAAAACAAAAAGCAGGATTTGACAGGATTGCTCCGACGCCTCCAAAAAAAGATCCAAATGAGTTATATGGTTTAATGCCATTTGATGGAAAGACCTATGATATAGTTGATATCATTGAAAGAATGGTTGATAATTCCGATTTTGAACAGTTCAAAGAAGATTATGGTAAAACGATAGTTTGCGGTTATGCAAGAATAGATGGCTGGGCTGTAGGTATTGTTGCTAACCAACGCAAAATTGTAAAAACAAGAAAAGGAGAAATGCAGTTAGGTGGTGTCATTTATAATGACAGTGCTGATAAGGGGGCAAGGTTTATCCTGAATTGCAACCAGAAAAAAATTCCGATTATTTTTTTGCAGGATGTAACAGGTTTTATGGTGGGAAGCCGAAGTGAACATGCAGGCATTATTAAAGACGGAGCTAAGATGGTGAATGCAGTGGCAAATTCGGTGGTTCCAAAAATCACGGTCATAATCGGCAATTCATATGGTGCCGGCAACTATGCCATGTGCGGCAAAGCTTATGGGCCAAGATTTATTTTTGCGTGGCCCACTGCAAAAATTGCAGTAATGGGCGGCGACCAGGCAGCAAAGACGCTTTTACAAATTCAGGTAACTGCGATGAAAGCTAAAGGACAAGAAGTGCAGCCTGAAGATGAACGCAAGTTATTATCAGAAATAATCAACCGCTACGATCAGCAAACACTGCCATACTATGCGGCAGCACGGCTGTGGGTTGATGATATTATCGATCCTTTACAAACAAGATCCGTCATCTCTGAAGCCATTTTTGCGGCGAATAATAACCCCCATTTACCAGCCATCAAATTGGGTGTATTTCAGGTTTGACACTGAAGGAATTATGGTAAAAAATGTTTTTTTTCGAACATAAAATTTAACTACTTTCACTTCATAATCAACACACACTGAACACTTATGAAGAGCTCTACATTTACCGGATCCGTAGTAGCATCGATCTGTATCCTTATCCTGTTTCAATCATGTAAAGACGACCGTTATCTTTTAGCTCCTCCTCCCGTTCCTGATCAATCATTTGTGGAAGAATTTGATACTGCACAAAAAGCGTATGATCGGGGCTGGCGTTTTATCAACAGAAGTGAACTAATAGGACCTACAAACTGGCAAAATCCAACCAGCCTCACAGGAATTCCATTTTTGTCTTATAGCGGAACAGGTAATGGTTATCTCTGGGCCGATTACCAATCTACATCCGGTGATGCTGTCACCATCAGCAACTGGGCTGTATCACCAGAATTAACTATGCAGAATGGCGACAAAATAATTTTTTATACCCGTGGTGAAATAGTGGCTTTCAGTTCCACCATCACCACTGATTTTGTAAACCGAATGCAGGTGAGATTGAATAAAACGACATCTTTGAACTGCGGTGATGGAGCGGATCCTGGCGATTTCACTATTCCATTACTTGACATTAATCCTTTTTATAATGAATTTATTCTTGAATCGTTCAATAATCCAGCAGACCCCCGGCATAATGAGGCAAAGCAGGCCTATCCGCATGTGTGGACACGATTTGAAGCAACTGTTTCCGGCCTGAGTGAACCAACAAAAGGCCGCTTTGCATTCCGCTACTTTACTGAATTAGCAGGCAATAATGGAAGAGCCTCTTCAATTGGACTTGACAGCGTTGCATATATTAGTAACCAGTAATTAATCACAAAACCTAATAGTACTAACCAAAAAAACCCGAAATGAAAAAAAGAAATTTACACTTCATTGGTTTTGTACTTACAATATTTTCCCCGATTCTTTTTACTTCTTGCGGCGAAGAAAAAATAACTGCAGAATCATCACAACCTGCCAGTCTTTCTTATCATGAAGAATTTGATTCGATGCAGCGTGTTATTAATATGGGTTGGAAAGGTGTAAACTTAAGTAATCCGCTTGGTGGCGAATCATGGCAGCAAGGTTCATACATTGTAAACAATCTGAAGGGTGGACCTTTTGTATCAAGAATCGCATCACATTCATACAAGGCCAGCGCCAATGAACATGCTTTTGTACCATACACTTGCGGTGAAGGCTTGTCTTTCCTTAATTGTTGGTTACTTAGTCCGGCACTTTCCATGAAAAATGGAGATGTGGTTTCGTTCTGGACAACCACGGCCGATCCAGTTAGTTTTCCGGATCGTATGCAGGTCTGGCTCAATCCAAATAATGATGGAACAAACGTAGGGAGGACCGCTGCAGAAACAGGAGACTTCACTGTCAAGCTGCTGGATCTTAACCCAAATCTTTCGCCGAGCCCATATCCTGTTGGTTATCCAACATCCTGGACAAAATTTGAATTTGTAATCTCTGGTTTGCCTAATGGAACGATACCTCAAAAACACCGGGTAGGTTTTCGCTACTATGTACAGAATGGCGGGCCCAGCGGCACAGCATCTGATGAGATCGCTATTGATGACTTTGATTTCATAAGCAAGTAATAGAATATTTTCTAATTAAAATCCACCTTGATCTTTCACAGTCGGATTTTTTAATTTTATGACTTGCAATGAAAAACAACATTCTCATTTTATTACTTCTTTTTTTTGTCATTGCCTGTACGGATCATGGGGATGATGGCAAGACGTTGAAATCTGTCGCTCTTGCTGATTCAGTAGTAAAAGAAAGGTGGAAGATCATCCATACAATTAAAGACAGTATTCGGGATGGCGATCTTATTTTGCGTTGCGGTAATGATTTGACAAGTGCATCATTTCGTGATTTCAGTCAGCAGGAAAAATTATATTCTCACAGCGGTATCGCATTGAAGTACGATGGCATCATGTACGTTTACAGCAATATGGCTGGCGATATAAACCCCAATGAACTCATGAGAAGGGATGAAGTGGATTCGTTTCTCACACCGGCAAATAATGTTGCCGTGGGTGTTTATCGCTATGATATTACGAATGAAGAACTGCGGAAATTGAAAGCTATTATAAATGATCATTATGTTAACGAGCTGGGATTTGATATGAACTTTAATCTTGCAACAGATGATAAAATGTATTGTGCTGAAATGATCGCCAAAACTGTGGAAAGCGCAACAAACAATAGGATCATTTTTTCAAAAAGCCTGATCAATGAAGAACTTAAAGGAAAATATCTCAAAAAATTATTAGAAAGAAAAATTGTTCCCTCGGCAAAAATGGCTGACCAAAAAGAGTATTATGGTCTTGACAACCTGTACCTGAACCCGCATTGCCGTGAGGTTTCGAAAATAATTTTCGGCAGACCAGGCGCTCCAGTCAAATTTCCTGCACCAGAAAACTACCAGCATTGAGAAAGCCAAACGTAATTATTTATACTGACGGTGCTTCACGCGGTAACCCCGGACCTGGCGGTTATGGTACTATTTTAATAGCGGGGAATAATAAAAAAGAATTGTCACAGGGATATAAAAAAACAACGAATAACCGCATGGAATTGATGGCCGTGATCGCCGGCCTGGAAGCAATGAAAAAATTTGGTTTGCAAATCGTCATCTATTCGGACAGCAAATATGTGGTTGACGCCGTGGAAAAAGGCTGGTTGAATACCTGGATCGCCACCGATTTTAAAGGCGGGAAAAAGAATAAGGATCTGTGGCTGCGGTTTTATCATCTTTCTAAAAATCAATTTATTCGGTTTGTTTGGGTAAAAGGACATGCAGATAATCCGTATAACAATCGTTGTGATCAGTTAGCAACCGAAGCAGCTGATCTCGGCCTTTTGATCGAAGATGAAGGGTTTGATACAAAAGGCGGAAGTCTTTTCAAATAAAAATCCTCTCGCCTAAGGCGAGAGGATCAAAGTATATCCTGAATGATTAGGCTGTTTGCATTTCTTTTCTCAACACACTCTTTCCCAATAAATAAAAACTTCCAAAGAAAAATGCGTTGAAAACTAAAGTTGAAATAAGACTCCATTTGAAAAATGGTAATGCTTCAGTATAACAAAGCAATAATCCGCTTAATGATCGTGGATAAGGTTGATTATTTATATCCAATCCGCCACCGACCCAAACCGTTAAGTTTGACGCGAGAAAAAAATAAACAGCGCCGGCGAGTGAACCAATAAAAATTTGTCCAATTTTATTCTTATTAATAAAAAAGCCAATCACTGTTACAGAAGCGATCACCAGGTAATTTACCAGCTGGCCTGAATAAAATCCTTTTATAGTTGTAAGACCTTGTGAGTATAAAAACTGGTAGAGCAGATCGGAAATAAATAATGAGAGAATGGGAAATAAGAAAGCAAACCTCTTATCCTTACTAACTGATCCGGCAAAAAGCGCCATTGCAATTTGTGGGGCAAAACCCATTGGCCTGCTATCCCAAACGCGGTAAAGAGCACAAGCAAGAATAAGTATAAATAATACCAGCAGATTCGATTTATTCAGTTTCATATATGTTGAAGAGTTAGTTTGCAAAAATAAAAGATTTGTTTCAATAGGCCTCTTTAATTATTAAGGGCTGTGGATTGACCGTTGATTGAAGTTTTTGTAATTTTCTTTATGGCCCAACACAACGAATTTGGTAAGGAAGGGGAAGCATTAGCACTTGAATTTCTGCGAAAAAATGATTTCGAGGTACTCCACTGTAATTGGCGACACTCAAAATATGAAATCGATATAATCGCCCGGAAACAAACCTTATTACACATTATTGAAGTAAAAAGCCGTCACTATTTTCCGGGCGCTTTTCCTGAAGAAAGTGTTTCAAAAAAGAAATTTAATTTTTTAAAAAAGGCCGCTGAAGAATTTCTTTTTCTTCATCCTGAATACAGGCATGTTCAGTTTAATGTTCTAAGTATTACACATTTTAAAGATAAAGAGCCGGAGTTCTTTCTGATTGAAGATGTGTTCCTGTAAGGCACAAGGTACAAGGCGCATGCGACTACCAGCTACTGACTACTTACTACTGACTATTTTCTTTCACCATCAACTCCTTCATTCTTTCCACCATTTTAAAAGTTGCAGGACATTCATCGAGGTTTTGTTTGTGCACATGTATGTAATCGATCATTTTTCTTTTATTCAAATGTGGAAAGCCGGCGCAATCAGCCGGTCTTACTTCATATATGCCACATAAATTCGTCGTCAGATCAAGAAATTGACACGGTGTTGTTTTATTTAACCAATTGCCGGTGCCTCTCTCCTTTTTTAGCCATTTCTTTTTTATCTCTCTAAGCGGCATTTTCAGATAAACAGCAATTTTTTTCAGATCCTTGCCGGTATAAGTGGGTGTCATGGTCTTACAACAATTAGCACAGGACAGGCAATCGATACCATCCCATATTTTATTACCCGCTTTAATTGCAATGTCCTGTATATCTCCCGGCGGATCTCTTTTTACCCTGTTCAAAAATCTTAAGAGGGGTTTTAACCTGGTTGTGTCTTTAATGTTCATATTTGTGAAACAGAGCCAAATCGTGCAAGGTATAAGAAAAACTTTGCCAAACAGAATGGCTTGCTATTTTTGTCACACTAAATCAAAAACAATGCGAGTTTTATTTTTGTTGATAATATCAGTAATGTTATTTTCCTGTGGCAATAATTCGGGCGCTGGAAAGATGTTTTGCGATACCACCTGCCAGCAGGATACCATTAAGTATGTAGAAGAAAGTCATAAACTGAAACCATATGTCTATATCAGTGCAAAGAACTGCCTGCCTGATTCTGTTATCTGGAGCTACAGTGGTCTTGGCACAAACCGTAAGCTTTCATTCGATGACTTTGGAGGACATAAATTCAATTTGAACAAGTCGTACATGAGCCTTAATTTTTTTGATACAAGCTATGTCTGGCTCTTGTTTAATGATTGTAGCAATGGCAGAGGATATTTTGCCAAAATTCCCTTTAATAAAAGTCAAAACATTCAAAGGAGGGGAAGTGCGTTAAATAAGTTTGATCCCAAATTTTCTGTCGCTGAGGGTTTGGTAGCTTATACCGACCGCGGAAATATTTTTGTGGAAGAAATGGCGACAGGCAAAAAAGCCATGATGACATTTGGTAAAATGTTGCCGGATCTTGATTATGATGCCATGCATGAATTCATTGATTCAGTCAATATAACACCAACCCGTATTTGGGCAAATGTGCTGATGGGAAAAGACTGGACACCCATTGAAAAGAAGATTGTGTTGGAATAACTACAAGTTTTTGTCCCGATACCTATCGGGATTTGACTTTTTAATTTGTTTTAATGTGGGAACCTTACAAAAAAGGATTCAAAGCTTACCTGCAACTGGAAAAATCGCTTTCAGATAATTCGGTAGAAGCCTATATGCGTGATATTGAAAAACTAACTCAATATCTTCAACATACAAGCACGTCAAAAACTCCTGCTGAGATCAAATTAGCCGATCTGCAGCAGTTCATAAAGTGGGTCAGTGAGCTTGGGATGTCAGCAACGTCACAGGCACGCATTATTTCAGGAGTAAAAGCTTTTTATAAATACTGCCTGATCGAGCATATAAGCAAAAATGATCCCACTACCCTGCTCGATGCCCCCAAGCTTAAGAAAATCTTGCCAGACACATTGAGTTTCGAAGAAATTGAAAACATGATTGCACAGATCGATCTCAGCAAACATGAAGGTGGCAGAAATAAGGCTATCCTTGAATTGCTTTATAGTTGTGGTTTGCGGGTAAGTGAGTTGGTAAACCTTAAAATATCACAGCTATATTTTGATGTTGGTTTTATAAGAGTCATTGGCAAAGGAGATAAAGAAAGGCTTGTTCCCATTGGCAGCAGTGCCGTGAAATATGTGAAGATCTATCTTAAGAATATCCGTGTACATGACCCCGTAAAGCCAGGCAATGAAGATATTGTCTTTCTCAATCGTCGTGGAAGTAAACTCAGCAGGGTAATGATCTTTCTTATTATAAAAGAACTTGCAAAAAAGGCGGGAATAAAAAAGATTATTTCGCCGCATACATTTCGCCACAGCTTTGCTACACACCTGGTAGAAGGCGGCGCAGATCTTCGTGCAGTGCAGGAGATGCTTGGTCATGAAAACATAACCACTACACAGATCTATACGCATCTGGATCGTGAATTTTTGAGAAAGACCTTAGAGCAATTTCACCCGGCATTTAAATAATTAAGTTACCAGTATATTTCGTGAAACGTGAGACGTGAGAAGTAAGAGTGAAGGTCATGTTTGACGTTTGACGTCTGACGTCTCACATAAAAAAATAACCCCCGACGAGGCAGGGGCTTTTGTGTTATGGCAAAGAAAAAGATACTTAGGTAAACAATCGTAACCTGAAAATAGAAAAGGAACTTTTTCTTTGCAACAAAAAATCCCTAAGTAGTTTTACTTTTTATTGACTGATGATCTTTTCTGAATGCTGTTTGCCAGTCTTTTTATTTGTCAACCTTAAAACATAACTACCAGGAGTTACCTGAGGAATCTGAAAGGCAAAAACTGTTGTTTTAGCCGCAATCGTTGCTAATGACGATTGAAATAACTTACCTTGTAAGCTATACAGATCAATGTTATAATCACCTGCTGTAGCTTTTCTCCAATCTATTTTTATTTCGCTTCCTGCTTTTGCAGGATTGGGGAAAATTTTAATTGAATCGCCTGCGAAAAAAACTTTCAGCTTGTCTAAACGTGTTTGCTTTTCAACATAAATACCGGTGATCCGGGTTTAGGACCAGAATAGAGTATTAGTTTTTTGAAACTGGTCTTGAATCCGTTTCTTCTTCTGATTCTTCATTATTAGTAATTATTCCGGCTGCAGATGCGAGTTTGATAAATTCTTTTCTGTACCCTTCTTTATCTTCACCTTTCGCTTTTTTAGCAAGGTTAATCACTTGGGTAAAACTTGCATCTGATCTGTATTCTGAATTACGAAGCAATAATCCAAACTCAGCAACAGTAGCAGCAAACCGGAAATTATTGGTTGTATTTTCCAGGCTGGTATTACTATCCTTCACGGGATGCTCGATCAGGCTGCTTACATCTCCATCAGGTTTTTTATAACGAAGCTTGATATTCATTATCTCTCCTTCTTTGGCCGCACCAGTAACCGAGTTTTTCTCTTTTTGATAACGCAGCTTATCCACCTTTTCTAAAAAACTGCTTTTGACTCCAACTGGTATCACTTCATATAAAGCAGTAACGGTATGTCCACTTCCTAATTCCCCAGCATCTTTTTTATCATCATTAAAATCTTCTTTTGCAAGCATCCTGTTCTCATAGCCGATAAGACGGTAGCCCTGTACTTTTTGTGGATTAAATTCTATCTGCAGTTTTACATCTTTTGCGATCGTAAATAATGTTCCTCCAAATTCATTTACCAATACTTTTTTGGCTTCACTAATACCATCAATGTAAGCATGATTGCCATTTCCTTTATCTGCGAGCTTCTGCATTTTATTATCCTTATAATTTCCCATGCCATAACCTAACACTGTTAGAAACACGCCGCTTTTTCTTTCCTGCTCGATCATTCTTTCCAACTCATCATCACTGCTTACTCCAACATTAAAATCACCATCGGTGCAAAGGATAACACGGTTATTGCCTGATTGTACAAAGTTTTTTTTTGCAGTTTTATACGCAAGTTTTATACCTGCGCCGCCCGCAGTTGAGCCACCCGCTTCAAGTTTATCAATTGCATCTTTGATCTTCATTTTATCTGCCCCGCTTGTTGGTGGCAAAACCAAACCTGCATTGCCGGCATAGACAACCATTGATACCTTATCCTGTTCTCTCAATTGATCAACCAATAACTTCATAGATGATTTTACCAATGGGAGCTTATTCTCCATCATCATCGATCCGGAAACATCAATAAGGAAAACAATATTTGAGGAAGGAAGAGTTTCAACGGGTATCCTTCTTCCCTGTAAACCTACCAGTACAAGCCGGTGATCATTGTTCCATGGACATTCAGACATTTCAGTATATACTTCAAATGGATGATCATTTTTAGGGCCATCATAATCGTATTTAAAATAATTTATCATTTCTTCAATACGAACTGCACCAGCAGGTGGCAATTGATTATTCAGGATATACCGCCGAACATTGCTGTAAGAAGCCGCATCCACGTCAATAGAAAAAGTAGAAAGAGGATTATCTGTTGACTTTAAGAAACGATTTTCAATTATCCTGTCATAATCTTCGGTATTCAATTCTTTATCAATTGAATCCTTATATGCATTTCGGTAAACTTTACCACTCTCATCAAACTGGGAAGCTGCAGTTGCGCCGTACAAATGGCTTGAAGAAGCACCACGAATTTGTATACCCGCAACTTTTCCACTCAAAGAAGTAGACGGTATAGAATTATAGGCCATAACACGGCTTTGCTTCTTAAGTCCACTAGCCGTAACAACCACTTCCGATAATGCTTGAGAGGCAGATTTGAGTGATACAGAAATATTACTTCTTCCTTTTAGGTTTATTTCCTGGTCATCAAATCCTACCGAACTAACAAGAAGAATAGATCTTTCACTGGTTACTTTGATCTTGAATTTACCATTCGCATCTGTAGAAGTTCCGTTCTTGGTGCCTTTTTCGATTACAGTTGCAGAAGCAATAGGATTACTTTGTTCATCACTTACAATACCACCCACTTCAAACTGGTATTGGTTTGAGAATGCAAACAATAAAATAATAACTGGCGTAAGAAGAACAAGCATCTTTTTCATAAGCAATAATTTAGTTTTTACTAAAGAAGCCCGTAAACGCGGGGTCAGTGTAATTAACTGGCTCTTTCCACAATACCAACTAGTTTATAGAATTATGATGCGATCATTTTCACAATTACATAAACAAATATTTCTTTTGGCAACTTTAGGTTTTATAGTCATTTCCCATTCAATTGAATTGAGAATTGCATATCGTTATGAATCGAAAGTATCAGCAGGCAGGTAGAGGTGCAAAATACCGGACTGGTAATACAGTGATGTCCATTCCAGCTTCCGTCTGTGTTTTGAATGTTTACCAATTTTCCACTCATCATATCATACCATTTTTTCCAGCCATCTCCTCCCTGCATCAACATACTTTCACCGGTCATTAAAAAACTTAGAAATTCTTCTCCACCATTATTTCCAAACCCTTCCATTACATCCTCTCTTAACGCTTCGCCTTTTGCCGCTTCATTTACTTTATATGCAGTAGAAAAGTTTTTTGATTCCGAGCTACTTAACCCCGCAATGACGAGGTTTTCCTCTGTTACTTTTGCATTCTTATCTAACTTTCCATCCTTTTTTGCTTTATCAATTACCACTTCAGCCTTCTGCGCATCCTTCGCACTGGCTCTTGCTGTACTGGAGATAGAATATAATAATACTCCTGCAGCATCTCCTGTAACTGCCGACTTTGTATCTGCATTAAAATTCATTTTCTGATATTCACGGCTGCGTCTCAGCTTATTTGTATCAACAGATCTACCAATATCATCTGCACTTTCCAGCGCATTGTTTGCCAATGCAGATTGTAAAACCGGTGCCCAACCTCCATCCTGCCATGCCCCGTTACTACTTTGTGTCTTTTGAATTTTGTCAATGCATTTATCCAATGCTTTTTCAATACGTTTTTTTAAATGTTCGTCTTTTATTTCATATCGCAATATGTTGGTGAAAAATTGAGCAGTAAGAATGACATCAATGTTTCGTCCGAGTTTGACTTGCGGCTGTGTATTGGTGAGTGTAGTGATCTGGTCCTGATTAGCCGGACAATTTTCTACCGCCCTTAGCAAATATTCAGTCCCTTTCTTTAACGCTTCTGCATACTTACCTTTTTCGAGCGAATTATCATTTCTTAGCAGGCTCATCGTTACCAGTGATGTGGAAGCCGGGTCCGTATTTACGGCGTGCGGATCCATGATGTTTTGCGCAGCATGGCTACCTGAGCCCCATCCTCCGTCAGGAGCCTGCGCAGCTGCGATCCATTCAACTCCCCTTTTCACTGCAGAATCTACCATAGGGCTGGTGATGAATGTGCTAACCCGCTTTCCATCTTCAGAACTGTCAATTCCCAGGATTGTTTTCATCACACAAACATGAGTGGGTGTTGGGTTACTGCAACATTTCACGATCTTCTTTGATGAATTTGGTTGCGTGGTTTTGGAGGAAGAAGCGAGAATAGTAATGGCGCTGATGCCAAAGATGACAAGCGGAAGCAGCCATTTCGCTTTTTTAGATAATGGTTTCATGGCCTTGATTTTTATTTATTAATTTTTACAAATCAGGTTTATGCAACTAAAGCTGGCGGTATTTTCTCTATTGAGATGAACGGATTTTCACAATTACATAAGAGAACCCAAAATTTTTATTGTTAATTTTATTTGTTGACCTTCCTAAAGAATATATCATCCACTAACCAAAGCGATACTGAACTGGTGTTACTTTACCGCCAGTCCGGGGATTTGAAAGTATTGGGCGAATTATACCAACGGTATATGGAACTGGTATTCGGTGTTTGCCTGAAATACCTGAAAGAACCGGAACGATCTCAGGACGCCGTGATGCAGATCTTTGAAGAACTGGTACCAAAATTGAAAAAACATGAAGTAGAGAATTTTAGGGGTTGGCTGCACCAGGTAGCCAAAAATTATTGCCTGATGCAACTCAGAACTCCAAAGAATTTTAAAACAGTGGAACTTCCGGCATTACTTATGCAAAATGAAGAAGATGTGCATCTGAATGGCGTGATGGAAAAAGAAGAGAATTTTCAGAAACTGGAGAAATGCATGGCCTCACTACCTGACGAACAACGAACGATGATAAAACTGTTTTATCTTGACGGTAGGTGCTATAATGAAATAGTAGAGAGCACCGGGTATAATTGGAACCATGTACGAAGTTCAATTCAAAATGGCAGGCGAAATTTGAAGTTGTGTATGGAAAAAAAGGAACCGGAAGTCAGAAGTCAGTAGAGACAAGGCATGCCTTGTCTGTACGAAAGTCAGGAATTGAGATCAGACAGAATTTGTAATTTAAAAATTGGAATTTTATTATATAAGTGTCGAAAGAAAAAAACATAAGAAACTATACAGCGGCCGATATTGAAAAATATTGGAACGGTAAACTCAACGCTGCTGAAATGCATGCAATTGAAAAGGCGGCAATGGATGATCAATTCCTGGCAGATGCGCTCGAAGGCTATAAGAATACAAACAATGCCGCAGCAGATGTGAAGGCATTGCATAACAGACTTGAAAAACGAGTGATTGCCGCTACTCCGGTTATTGCCTTAAAAGAAAAGAATTTTCCATGGTTGAAAGTGGCTGCTGCTGTCGTTCTCATTAGCGGGCTTGGTGTGTTGGTTCAGCAATTAGTTTCAAAGGATAAAAATGAGACATCGATTGTCAATGTGGAGAATGCTGAGAAAGACAAGGCTGATATTGCAACAAATAACGAACAACAAAAATCAGATACTCCAACAACAACTAATCAAAGTTTATCAGATACAGTGTCTTTTCAAGTCACCGAAAAAAAATCCGAATCTGTAAAAACGCAAACGGGCAGTTTATCTTTTTCGGTAAATGACACAACAAAAAAAACCGATGATAGACTGGCAGGTATTACTGAAAAACCGAATTTAGAAAATGCCCAGGAAGTTAAAACTGCCCCAGCAGTTGTAACAGTTGAAAAAAGAGAAGATTTATCCAGGGAAAAAGAAGCGTTGGGCCGAATAGCTGCTGACAGTGACAAATCTTTAAACGAAGCCGAGGTTAGTGGTGCAGCCAAGAGAAAATATGCAGAAACACCTTATGTTGCAAACGCAAATGCAGCCGCTTTTTTAAACAACAAGTATAATTATCGTGTTGTAGATATTCAGAATAATCCTGTCCCGTTTGCCAATGTCATGA
>JAICGN010000108.1 GCA_025923075.1 Chitinophagaceae bacterium | reverse complement strand
CAACGGCGAGAAAGAAAATTCTTTTTTTCATTTGACAAGTTTTGGCACCAAAGTTTATTTACGGCTTAAACCGAATCCAAATTTATATAACGGATCTCCTGCACGGTAATAAAGATCTTCATTTTGACTCCGGACTACAACCATTGTTGAAGGTAACTCAAAAGATAATTTACCTCCGGGTTTTGCGTTACCGAAAATTAAATCCAATACTGCTGCATCACTTGCACGAAAAGCTGTCACTAATCCTTTAGCAGCAGCAATTATTTCCGGAATCACAGCAGGAAGGCCAAAGGGCATCGATCGTTTCATGATAAAGAAGTTTATTAAAGAAAATGACCCGGGGGGATAGGAATGATTTTACAGGGCGCAGAATTACGGCGGGTAAAGTTCAGAATAAAAGAAAGGTCTGCAATTGATAAATATCAAATTTTATCTCTGCGACCTGATCCTGCTTAGGGTTTCCAACGTAATTCCTAAAAAAGATGCGATATAAGTTAGCGGTACTCTTTGTACAATTTGCGGCGAGGTTTTCAATAGCTTTTCATAGCGCTGCTGTGCCGATTCAAATTGGATTGAATCCATTCTTTCCTGCGAAAGGATGAGTGACGCAGTAACCATCTTACGTAGAAGTCTTTCGATTTCATGATGTTCACCTGCCAATTTCATAAGATCGTCATGATGGATGCCATACACGTGCGATGGTTCGATGGTTTGAATAGTGAGGTAACTTGGGGTACGCTGAAAAAAACTGGTGATGGAGAGAAAGAACTGGCCATCTAACGCAATCCATTCGGTTATTTCTCTTCCATTTTTATAATAATAAATTCTTGCAACGCCCTTTTCTATAAAATAAATATAGTCTGATATCGTGTTTTCTTTTAATAGAACAAAGTCTTTTGTCGTGGACCAATGCTTCCAGCCTTGGGAAAAAGCACTCATGCCTTCATCGGAAAGCGGGGAGATAGCAGCGATGGCTTTTTGCAGCGATTCCACAAAATGAATTTCACTGGAAATTAATAAATATCTGCTAGTGGCAGCAAATTCAGGAATTGACAACAATAGTACTTGTCAGCGTAAAACCATCCCTTACATTCCCAGTTACTGTTGCCATTTGTTCTGATAAACTATCCGCAAAAACATTATCTCTATTGTTTGGAGTATCCGCTTCACCGTGGGCAGCATATAATGGAGATGAGTAAACGTCTTTGGAAATATTTTCTGGAAATGCAACCTGCGTTACAAGCACGGATTTTCCTGCTTTATCAAAAATCTCTATATGAATGTGCGGGGCACGGCCGTGGTACCAACCAGGATAAATAGACAGAAAAGATGCATGACCATTTGCATCTGTTGTTTGCCTTCCTCTTAAAAAATGCGCCGACGTGAGATCCGTTCTTTGCATCGGATGGTTTCCGTATTCTGAATAGTTTCCGTCCTTATCACAATGCCAGACATCAACATGCGCCCCTGGCAGCGGCTTACATTTATTGGATTTATCCAGGATGGTAAGATTGATCAGCAATGCAATTCCATCCCTGTCGGATTTGATATTTGACTGTACCATTTGAGCAGGAGTCTTTGTTGGAAAGGGTCCCCTGGTTTCCCTGGGAGAAAGATCACAATCATCGCCATTCAACTTATTTTCGCTCATATTATCCCCTGCGATGCCGACACCGGTAAGGACAGTGGCAAGACCCCAGACCCCATTTTTTAAGAAATCTTTTCTTTCCATGAAATAATTTTTAAGATCGCGAGCACTTCTTAAATAGACGTAAATCTATTTTTTATCCTTCGTTATGGAAAAGAAAACAGTTAAGCGAGGCAAAACGCAGCGATGAATGGTTGAAACAATAGTCAAAAAAAAACGGACACCAGCTGGCATCCGTTTCAAAAAAGTTAACTTTTCAATTATTTCGGCATGTCAAAAATCTTAGCATCGATCTGTTTGTTTACCTCTACCTTATCTGTTTTTTGGGCGAATTGGAACATACCCATATCTACATTTTTTGCATATGGCAGCAAAATTCCAAAATCTGTTTTCTTATAATCAGTAAAAGTAGTGGTAACATCCACTGCCTGGCCCATTACCTCGCTTTTAATAATGCTTTTGGTAAGTAGATAGGTAGTGGCATCAATAAAATAATAAGTTTCATTACCATCGCCTGTTACTTTTATTTTGAAGCTTTCTCCCTCTTTGCCCATCAATTCGGCCTTGTATCCTTTAGTAGCATAATTAACCAAAGCGCCACCTAAATAAATCTGTGGCTTACCAGATTTATAAACGGCATCGGGTATTGCCTGGGCATCACTGCCACCTGCCATTGGATTTATCATCCAGCCACTTTTATCAGTATAGCATTGGATAATGCTTGTGCCATTAAAATCCAGCTCACTTTTATATCCCTTTCCTTCAATAAGATATTCTTTTTGCGGAGCGGAATTACCCATTACATCCATGGAATTTTCTGTGTAAAGCGATTTTACCTGGCTGAGTTTTTCTTTTCCACCAATGGCGTCGATATGTTTGCCGATGATCTCATCAACAGTTTGTGCATTCAATGCAGATGTCGTTATGGCTGCCAAACCAAGGAACAGCAATTTTATACTTTTCATTTCAGATTTTTTTGTGAGATTCCCATTATTGGGGCGGTGAATTTACAGCTTTTTTAAAACAAGGAGGAGATGAAATTGGAAGTTCCCGGGTTGCAACAAAAAAAGAAATAATTTAAGTTTTGTCCAACCTACAACAACTCATATATCGATTCTTTTCCAATAACTTTAAACCATGAAGAGAAAGAATTTTATTCAATCTTCGATTGGAGTGCTAACTGCTTCTTTTTTACCAGCTTTACAAAAGTTCCAGCATGGTGAAGATGAAACATTATTTGCTTCACCGGCTTATTTAAAGGCAGGCGATACCGTTGGTATAACTGCGCCGGCGGGCTACATAATTTACCAGGAAATTCAGTCCGCGATAAAGAAAATGGAAGGCTGGGGTTATAAAGTAAAGATTGGTGATACGATCGACAAACGAGATTTTACATTTGGAGGAACGGATGAGGAAAGGGCGAGGGACTTTCAGCAAATGCTCGACGATCCAAAATTAAAAGCCATCATGTGCGCAAGAGGAGGCTATGGCGCCGTGCGGATAATTGATAAATTGAATTGGGAAAAATTTAAAGCAAGGCCCAAATGGATCATAGGATTCAGCGATGTCACCGTTTTCCATTCACATCTTAATAAAAATCTTGGCATTGCTTCAATTCATTCTAAGATGTGTAATAGTTTTCCTGATGACTGGAGCCAGGCTGAACCGATACAAATGGAAACGATCGAGTCAATTCAAAAAGCCTTGAGTGGAGAAAAAATGAAATACATGGCTTTACCAAATTTGCAGAACAAAGTGGGTGTTGGTGATGGTGTATTGATCGGCGGTAACTTAAAAATGCTGGAAACACTAGCGGGTACAAAATCGGATATTAATACGGCAGGCAAAATTTTGTTTGTCGAGGATACAGGTGAATACATGTATAATATCGACCGTATGTTCTGGAATCTCAAGCGAACCGGCAAGCTATCGCAGCTAAAAGGGTTGATCATCGGCGGTTTTAAAATCAAGGTAGATGAAGATTCGGACGATTTTGGCCGCACATTGCAGGATGTGGTATTGGAGAAAATAAAAGCCTATCGTTATCCCGTTTGTTTTGATTTTCCCGTCGGACATCAGAAAAATAATTTTGCGCTGAAATGCGGAGTAAAACACCGGTTGAAGGTGTTTGCAAACGAAGTGAGTTTAAATGAAGTTTAATGGATAAATTGTCAAATTGCTATATTGCTAAATTGTCAAGCGAATAATTGATTACCCATTTTTAACTATTTGACAATTCAACAATAGTAATGATCAAAATTCCTCCTTATTTACAAAAAGGTGATACGGTTGCCTTAGTTTGCCCTGCAGGTTTTATGCCGGTTGAAAAACTGTCCGAATGTATACGTGTTTTGAACGAAAATTGGGGCTATACTACCAAGGTGGGCACAACCATTGGCAGGCAGTATCATTATTTCTCAGGGACTGATGAAGAAAGGATAGAAGATTTTCAGCATATGCTTGATGATGATAACGTTAAAGCAATTTTATGTGCAAGAGGAGGCTATGGTCTTAGTCGTATAATTGATAAAATTGATTTTACGAGATTTACGGAAAATCCCAAATGGATCATTGGCTTCAGTGACATAACGATTCTTCATTCACATATTTATCGCAATTATAATATCTCCACATTACATGGGCCAATGGCAAATGCTTTTAATGAGGATGGCTTTAAAAATGAATTTGTGCATTCATTACGTTATGCATTGGAGGGAAGGAAAATAAAGTACCAGGCGAAGCAACACGAATTCAACAGGAAAGGCGAAGGGATCGGCGAATTGGTGGGTGGTAATCTTGCATTGCTCGCTCATTTGGTTGGTACCGATTCAGATATAAAAACAAAAGGCAGAATTTTGTTCATAGAAGATGTGGGTGAATATTTATATAACATTGACAGGATGATGTATCAACTAAAACGGAGTAACAAGCTTGATAAATTGGCAGGTCTGATTGTCGGCGGTTTTACCGATATGAAGGATACTGAAAAACCATTTGGCCAAACCGCATATGAAATTATTCGTGACGCCGTCGCTGAGTACGATTATCCTGTTTGTTTTGATTTTCCTGTAAGCCATGGAAAAGAGAACTATGCTTTGAAGATAGGAGTGGGATATAAATTGAAAGTGGGAAAGAACAAGGTGACGTTGGAGGAATAATTATTTTATTAATAGTGAGTGCAGTTTCTCAACCGTTGCTGCGAAATTAAAAAGATCATTATGCTCTCCATCTTTTATAGTTATAAACTCATCTGCGGGTTTTAAGAACTTTTTTAATCTTTCAGCATTTTTATATCGAATTACATCATCATCTGTGCCGTGAAAAATTGTAATAGGTGCTGCTACATTTTGCAGATAACGGTGTGTCGGGATTTTATAATGTATCATCCAGTCAACAGGGTAGAAAGGAAAATACTGCTTCAGTACTGACGGGAAATCATAATAAGGAGTTTCAAGGATCAGTTTTTTACAAGGTTGCACAGATGCAAGGCGGGCAGCAATGCCGGTACCCATACTTTTACCATAAATAATAATGCTATCAGCATTGAATTTTGACCTGGCAAACTTATACATATGATCTGCCCAGTCATATAAGATTTGTTCTGTGAATTTACCGGTGCTTTTTCCAAAACCCGGGTAATCAATTATCCAAACTTCGTAACCATCCCGGGTGAAGTAAGGAGGGTATTTAGCATACCATGATATGTTCTTTTTATTTCCATGAAAATAAAGCACCACGCCTTTTGTTACTGAATCAGTTGAAAAAAACTGGACAATATTAAGATTTGAATTTTCAGTAATAGGGATATTGATGTCTTTATGTTCTTCTGTAAAATCATAATTGTGATCCCTTTTGAGCGATACGGGACGAAAAAGAAGAAAGTCCTGTAAAAAATACAATGCGATACCTCCCAAAACATAAATAAGAAAAACGATCTTAAACCATTTCCACAGTTTTTTATACGTGCTTTCCATATCGGCAAAGATGAAAACAAAAAAGGACATGAACGAATCATTTCCTCGCTTTAAACCTATATTGCAACCCTATAAGTGACTATAATAATTTCTTACCCTGCTTAGCATATTGCTGTTTATTTCATTCATAATACAGCGGATGATCTCATCTTCGTGCGGGGGATGCTCCTGCCTGCGGTTCACAAGCTGTTTGTCACTATCACCCAAAGCCCTTTCGTCACCGGTGTAAGTTACAAACTCGGTGTACCAATTGTGATTACCACGCACATCGTCACTCCACAACCAGCGACCATTGGCATCGCGAATGTTAACCTGGAGATTTCCTTCTGAATCCATTGTTCTTCTGGTAGTCTTGATTTTTGCAAATACTTTTTTATATTCTTTTACAACTGAATCCGGACGATAAACGGTTTCTTTTACTACGATTTCTTTTGAAACTTCTCTTATACTGTTCTCATCTCTTGTCCTTCCCAGATCCCACGTGCGAAAGCGAACATCAATGAACTGGTCAGCCTGGATATGCTTGCTGTTCGCATCCCACGAACTGTAAAACTTTACAAATCGATTGCCGTTGTTGTATTGTAACTGACGAAGCAAATCGGTCTCAAAGCTTCTTACGCCATAGTCATTATACGAGCTGTACCTGTAACGATTGCTTTCCATAGGCATTACCACTACATTTATCACGGCAAGCTGAAACGCCTCATTCTTTCTGTCTATGATAGTCAGGTCGCCAGGTCTGTATTGTAAGGCCGCTTCAAATTCAGTGTAGGCATGTCTAAAGCTCATTTTATCATTATTATTCATCCATTGCATACCACGGTCAAATCTTGTAGTGGCCGCTTTATCCGCATATGTATTGAGATAGGAAGAATAATCAGCAGGTCTTACTACGGCCAGGGCTTCAGGAGAGCGATGTATGGCCTCATACAAACGCTGCAAAGAAGCGTATTCATTATAGATCCATTCCCATTTCAATTCGTTCGTGTTGTCACTGAGTTGATGAATACGGGTTTCATGGTCATTTACTGCATAGTGATAAGCGCTTTGCAGCAGTGACCTCATTTCGTCATCCGGTTTTTTCTGCAACTTTTTTACAGCCAGCTCAACGGCTTCATCGTAGTTTCCTTTGTCATAAAGTTTGGCAGCGGTTTTACAACCGGCAATTAATAAAACAATTCCAATAAGACTAACTAATGTGTAGATTTTCCTCATATACACCTCCATTTACAGGTAAGACGTTCAAACAGTAATCCATTGAATTCTAAAACCTGTTAATTACAGATTTCTTAACAATCGTAAGATTGGCAGCTATGCGATCAGTATTTCAAAATATCCCTGACGAAGTTGTGGTACTCGTCAAAAGAAGGAAGGTCGTTATGATGGCCGCCATGAATGCGTATAAGGGTAATTTTATGAGGATTGATCTTTTGCAGTTTTTCGCTATGGGAAATGGGTATTAACAGATCTTTTGTGCCATGTATGATATAGGTATGGCATTTTACCTGTTGTATCCATTTATCGGTTCTCAAATGAAAGCGTAATACAAACCGTACTGGCAATATTGGCAAAAATCTTTCTACAACTTTTCTAAAACTATAATAGGGGGCATCCAAAATCAAATAGCGTGGATTATTATCAGCTGCGAGTTTACTTGCAAAGCCGCTTCCCATACTACGGCCGTAAATGATAAGGTGATCTTCTTTGTATTGCTCTTTTAATCTTTCATAAATAAACTGCATATCACTGAGCATTTCCTTTTCACTGCGCTTTCCTGTACTTTTTCCAAAGCCGCGATAATCCAACAGTACTACATCATAATCATATCGATAGAAATCCCGTGCATATTTTGCCCAACCTTTTATACTCCTTGTATTTCCATGAAAATAAAGTATCAGGCCCTTTGGATTTTCACGAAAGAAATGAAGCCCATTTATCCTGACTCCCGGCTCTACATCAAAAAAATATTCACGGAAAGGGGCGTCGTATTGGAATTGAAAATCCTGTTTCAGTTTTTCAGGTTTGAAAATAAATTTTTCCTGGAAAAAATACGCGATAACAGAGAGCAGGATAATTCCGCCAATAATATAATAAATGAAATGTGGCACTACCGATAGCAGTTAAGAAAGAAAAGATAATGGTTTTAAACGATACCAGAAGTTGTTGAGCTTTCGCATCAATCGGGAATTCGCCGCAGCGGTAATCTTTGCACTTCGCCAATGATAAGCGGGAATTTTTCAACCGTTACGTTACTTTGGTCAAGGCCAAATCCTTTTTCTTCGGAAAGACTGATCTCTTTTAACCAGAAATAAAAATTCATAACAACACGTTCAATAAAAGGAAGCTCATTATCATGGCTCAGGTATTTTTCCATCACAATAAACTGGAAGTCGCCAGTTGCTTTTGCCCTGCTGTCTGCTGTCTCATATTTTGATGAAATATTTATTTCCCTGTTTGCTACCAATGCCTCAACTACCTGCTGAAATATAATATGAATACGCGGCTGTATCCTGAAACCCAGTTTAAAATCAATCCGGATAATGTCGTTGGGAATAATGTGTTCTACTTTGTATTCGCAGGTATAAGGATCATCCATCGTGTCCACATGAACAAACCAATAGATATCTGCACGTTTTGGTTTTTTATTCAGGATCGAATAAATGATTTTATGCTCTATCTCTTTCGGATTATCAGCACTGGTAAGATAGACAAGATGCGTTCCGAATTTAGGAATGGATTTGTCACTACTGAGTTCCTGTATTTTTGAAATATAGTTTTCCAGCCGAACAAATTCGACATAACGGTTTTTGATCTTTCTTGCTCTGTACCAGATATACATCGTCAGAAAGAGCATGCCACCGACAATAAATGCGACAAAACCTCCATGTGGAAATTTTTCAAGATTGGCAATAAGAAATGAACCTTCGATGGTAAAATATACCGCGAGATAAAGATAAATGAGGGCCGGGTTAGCCCTTCGTAACACAAGAAAGTTTGCAAACAGAATGGAAGTAGCGATCATGCAAAGGGTAATAGCAAGCCCGTAAGCGCCTTCCATGCTTGATGAGCGTTGAAAGTAAAGAACAACAGAAACACATCCTGCATACAACAGGAAATTGATTGCCGGAATATATAATTGTCCCCTTTCTTCAGATGGATAACGGATCTTGAATTTTGGCCAGAGAGTTAAACGCATTGCCTCACTTATCAGCGTAAACGATCCGGATATCAATGCCTGGCTGGCAATAATTGCCGCAGCGGTGGCAATCACAATTCCAATTATTCTAAAACCTTCCGGCATGATGCCGTAAAAAGCGTTTGATTGAGTCACATCAAAACCCTGTCCTTCAAAATTTGCCAGCAACCATGCACCTTGCCCAACGTAGTTTATGATCAAACATGATTTGACAAAGATCCAGGATACCCTGATATTATCACGGCCGCAATGACCAAGATCACTGTATAATGCTTCTGCCCCGGTGGTACATAGAAATACAGCACCAAGTATCCAAAAACCTTTAGGATAATTAGTCAGCAGATCAATTGCGTAGTAAGGATTCAGCGCTCTGAAAATATGAAGATCATCCGCGAAATGAAGAAGCCCCATTACAGCAAGCATTAAAAACCATATCAACATGATTGGACCGAAAAGTTTGCCGATGGAAGCGGTGCCGAATTGTTGTAAAAAGAAGATGAGCGTAATTATTCCTAAAACAATAAAAACAATCGTTCGCTGCTCAATGTTGCTGAGACGCGGTATTTGTCGCAACCCTTCAATGGCTGATGTAATCGAAATGGGAGGAGTAATCATACCATCTGCAAGCAATGCAGCCCCTCCGATCATGGCTGCAGTAACCAACCATTTTCTTCTTCGCCGCACCAGGGCATATAAAGAAAAAATTCCACCCTCACCGCGGTTGTCAGCTTTTAACGTGAGTATTACATACTTAACGGTTGTTTGCAGGGTCAGCGTCCAAATGATACACGAAAGACTGCCGATTATCAATTGTTCAGAGACGATCTTTGTCCCGATGATGGCATTGAAGACATACAGAGGTGAGGTGCCGATATCTCCGAAAATTATACCAAGAGCAACCAGTAACCCTAAAGGAGAAACCCTTTTGATATTTAATGACATAGATGCGACCCGGAGCAGTTTTCAAATGGCGGGTCTTTTAGATATGACCAGCAAAAGTATAAAAGAGAAAATGATTTTGCTTTTATTTATTTTATAATTCTTCTTCGTCTACAATTCTCCGCAGTTTAACTGTAGAAACCGGAGCGACTATAAGTGGAAATTTTTCTACCGTTACAGTTGACAGGTCAAGACCAAATCCTTTTTCTTCTGACAGGCTTACTTCTTTGAGCCAGAAATAAAATTTCATGACGACCCTTTCCCAGAACGGCAGCTCATTGTCCTGGCTTAAATATTTCTCCATGACTATAAACTGGAAATCGCCAACTGTATTGCTCCGTTCCAAACTTTCATAGCGGCTGTAGATATTGACTTCTTTATTTGCCACAAGATCCTCCACTACTTTTCTGAACATTAAATTGATCCTCGGCTGAACTCTGAACCCAAGTCTGAATTCAATCCGAATGATGTCGTTAGGGATAATATGATCAACTTTATATTCACTGGTATACGGATCATCCAGGGTGTCTACATGCACCAGCCAATAGATATCGGCCCGCTTGGGTTTTTTGTTTAGAATAGAATATATGACTTTATGCTCGATCTCCTTCGGATTGTTGGCGCTGGTCATATAGACAAGATGCGTAGCATACTTCGGAACCGACCTGTCATTACTCAACTCCTGAATTTTAGGAATATAATGTTCCAGTCGTACAAATTCCACATAGCGGTTTTTGATCTTTCTTGCTCTGTACCATATATACATGGTAGTAAATAAAACCCCACCAATAATAAAAGAAACATAACCTCCGTGACTAAACTTATTTAAGTTGGCAGTAAGGAAAGCTAATTCAATAGTAAGATAAACGACAAGGTATAGAATGATCCATTGCCGGGGGGCTCTTTGTGTAAATAAATAATAAGAGAAGAGTGTTGTATTCATCAGCATGCCGAAATTGATAGTAAGTCCATATGCGGCTTCCATATTTTGTGCTTTTTGAAAATACAAAACAACCCCGCAGCAACCGAGAAACAATAACATATTAACTGCGGGAATAAACAGCTGGCCTTTTTCTTCAGATGGATAGTTGATCTTAAGTTTGGACCAAAGGTTCAGTCGCATTGCCTCACTGATAAGCGTAAATGAGCCGGAGATCAAAGCCTGGCTGGCAACAATTGTTGCGGCGGTAGCGATGATGATACCAAACAGTCTAAAGCCGTCAGGCATGATAGCATAAAAGGGGTTTGTATTGGGGTCTATTGAAGAACCGGTATGACCAAGGAGCCATGCTCCCTGACCCAGGTAATTAAGTATAAGGCTGGTTTTTACAAATATCCATGACATACGGATATTGCTTCGTCCACAATGCCCAAGGTCACTATACAATGCTTCAGCTCCAGTGGTACAAAGAAAAACGGCGCCAAGGATCCAAAAACCACTGGGATACTGCGTAAGCAGCTTTATAGCATAGTAGGGATTGAAGGCTTTGAACACTCTTACATCATCAAGGATATGACTTAAGCCCAATATAGTAAGCATGGTGAACCAGACAAGCATAACAGGTCCGAAAAAACGGCCAATTGATGCCGTACCGAATTGTTGTAAAAAAAACAGGATGACAAGAATAAAAAGGACAATGCCAACAATTGTCCATTGACCAATATCACTAAAAAGCTTTATTTGCTTAAGACCTTCAATTGCTGATGTAACAGAAATTGGTGGAGTGATAATTCCTTCAGACAGAACAGCTGCGCCACCCATCATGGCAGGTATCACAGCCCACTTACCGTGTCTGCGAACCAACGCAAACAAGGAAAACATACCACCTTCACCGTTATTATCAGCTTTCAGTGTGAGAATTACGTACTTTATAGTGGTCTGCAATGTAAGCGTCCATATAATACAAGATAATCCGCCAAGGATCAGGTCTTCAGAAATAACTTTTTCTTTAATGATAGCGCTAAAAACATATAATGGCGAAGTTCCGATATCTCCGTAAATGATACCGACAGCAACAATTAAACCAGCGAGTGTAACTCTATTAGTGGGGATTCTCACGAAAAATTTCTTTTAGCCCGTACAGAATGGGTGTACGAATTCAACCTTCAAAGGTATAAGTAAAAAGAAATAAATCAAATTGGAAAACTTTTGGCAGACATGCGGCCTGTTTTTTGCAAAATAAATATCCAAGACAAATAATTTTCCCATTCATGTAAAAAAGTAAAAAACCGCATCTTTATCATTTCATGATGAATAGAATTGCACAACAACCTGTAACTTTAAACGGTAAAAAAAGACTTCTATGAAATCCCTGTACCGGCTTGCCTTCTTGTTTTCTCTGATGGTATTCTTTAATTCCTTACATGCCCAACGGATCCTTATTTCGGAACCTGACAAGGATGATTCTCGGAGAATGAATTTCGAGATAATTGGCAAGATGGGAAGTAATTTTCTCATTTATAAAAGTATAAGAGGCGATAATTTTATTTGTCTTTATGACAATGAAATGAAGTTGATAAAAAAGGTAAAGCATGAGTACCTCCCGGATGAAAGAATGATCAATGTTGATTTTTTCCTTTATCCTGATTTCATCTACGCAATATATCAATACCAGAAAAGGAATGTTGTGCACTGCGCTGCAGTAAAGCTGGATGGTATGGGTCAAAAAATTTCAGACCCTGTTGAATTGGATACAGCCTCAATCGGTGGCTCGGCAAATAATAAGATATATACTACGTTGTCCAGTGAAGACAAACAGAAGATTATCATTTTTAAGATCAACAGCAAGAACCGGGAGAAGTTCATCATTACAACCAAACTATTCAACGACAAACTGGAATTACAAAAAAGAACGCTACTTACCATGCCGATGGATGACCGGAACGATCATCTCGGGGAGTTTGCCCTTGATAACGAGGGCAATCTTGTATTTTCAAAATTTTATCGTACTTCAAATGAAAGCATTTCGAAGGCTTTTATGATCATAAAGAAAGCGATGCAGGATAGCTTTACTTATTACCCCTTAAATCTTGAAAAGGCTTATCTCGATGAATTAAGAATAAAAGTGGACAACACTAACCAGCGTTATCTGCTCAGCGCTTTTTATTATAGCCAGAAAAGGGGAAATATTGAAGGGTTGTATTTTCTGGCGTTGAATAGGAACTCCTGGCAACCGGAGCTTGAAAAATCATTTGTTTTTACTGAGGATTTACGCCAGGAAGCAAGAGGTGAGTCAAACATGAAGATGGCGTTTAATGATTATTTTATTAGAAATATTATTATTAAAAGAGATGGCGGTTTCTTAATAGACGCCGAATCATATTATACCACGTCGCGTTCCTATGCCTGGAACCGTTGGGATTATATTTACGGTTCACCATTTTCTTATCCTTATGATTATTATTATTATTCACCCTACTATTCTTCATGGTGGTGGCGTCGCTCCGGCAGTGGTAACCAGGCGGTGCGGTATCATGCAGATAATGTAGCCATTTTTTCGTTTAACAATAAGGGTGAGCTTGAATGGAGCAATGTTATACGAAAAGATCAGTTTGATGATGAATCAGATGATCGCATCTCCTACAATGTGATGAATACCGGAGGTCAATTGCATTTTCTTTTTAACATGCAGGAGAAAAAAAACCTGTTGTTGAACGATTTTTCTTTATCACCGGATGGACAGGTTAATCGAAACCCGATGTTAAAAGGGCTTGACAAAGGACACGAATTCATGCCCAAGTATGGAAAACAGATCAGTGCAAGACAGTTTATTGTGCCATGTTTCTATCGTAACTATATTTGCTTTGCAAAAATTGATTTTAACTGATCTCAATATCCTAATTAGTGATTGGCCTTTTTAAACAAAAAACACCTGCTAACATTCTATTCCTGTTTGTGATGGGCATCTTTATCAAGTTGCCCATCTTCACAAACCCCGTGGTGCCACCTACGCCTGCTGACAGTGCCGGGATATTATACCGTGAAGCCATACTGTTTTTGAAATCAGCCGGTAATAATGATGGATTGCTTTTTGGGGTGATCACTTACTTTTTTTTGTTTACACAGGCATTACAACTAAACAGTCTGATCAATAAAAATCGCATGATGCAGCGATTGAATTTTTTACCGGCCGCTGCTTATCTTATTATTACTTCGCTGATGCCTGAATGGAATCATTTTTCGGCGCCACTTTTAGTTAATACTTTAGTATTGCTGATCTTTTCCGGGCTGTTTAAAATCTCAAACCAATACACCATTAAAGGTACCGTGTACAATATAGGAGTTGCAGTAGGCATCAGTTCTTTTATCTTTTTCCCATCTATCATTTTGTTTTTTTGGCTGATATTCGCTTTGATGGTAATGCGAAGTGTAAGGCTGAATGAATGGTTGATCTGTTTGCTTGGCGTTACTACACCTTACTATTTTTATGCGGCGTATTTATTTTTTTCTGAAAAGTGGTCATGGCAGCGATTATTACAACCTATTGATATTGCTTTGCCCGCACCCGGACAATCTTTGTGGCTGGCTATTGGAAGTATCTTATTGATCATTCCGTTTCTTATCGGCGGTTATTTCGTACAGGAAAATCTAAGAAAGATGCTTATCCAGGTTCGTAAGAACTGGAGCCTTATGCTGATCTATCTTTTATTTGCCCTTTTAATTCCGTTTTTAAATAACACGGCGGCAGGTTTTGAGAATTGGATATTGATAATTGTTCCCTTTGCGGCTTTCCATGCCTGCACATATTTGTATCCTTCACAACGATGGATACCTCTGGTTATTTTCTGGGT
>JAICGN010000107.1 GCA_025923075.1 Chitinophagaceae bacterium | reverse complement strand
TCTGGTTACAAACAATTGAATACCTGCTTGCCGGCATGCAAGGAACTGATATAGTATAGGTCCGCGACTCTTGCGCCTCGAATCGGCTAAGGCGAAATCAGTTCTGCCTAACCGGCACGTGAATAACGTCGTAGAAAATAGAAAGATGAACACTTCGCTCCGCTCAGTCCGCCCTTTGCGTCGCAACAAAAGTCAAATCAAGGTTTAACAGTTGGGCTATAATAAACATTCCCGATTTCTTCGCTGCCCCGCTGATTTGGCGTACCTTCGCGGCTCTTTAAAAACGAGTATGGAAATTAGAAATATTGCAATTATCGCCCACGTTGACCATGGAAAAACTACCCTGGTAGACAAGATATTGCATGCCACCAAGGTGTTTCGTGATAACCAGGAAACTGGCGAGCTGATCATGGACAGTAACGATCTTGAAAGGGAGCGTGGGATCACTATTTTTAGCAAAAATGCGGCTGTGGTTTACAAGGGTGTAAAGATTAATGTGATTGATACGCCGGGTCACTCGGATTTTGGCGGCGAGGTGGAAAGAGTTTTGAAAATGGCTGATGGTGTGCTCTTGCTGGTTGATGCGTTTGAAGGACCAATGCCACAAACAAGATTTGTGTTACAAAAAGCTTTACAGTTAAATCTTCACCCGATAGTTGTTATCAATAAAGTTGATAAACCGAATTGCCGTCCTGATGAAGTGCATGAAGCTGTGTTTGAATTATTTTTCAATCTTGATGCGACCGAAGAGCAATTGAATTTTCCAACTTATTACGGCTCGGGGAAAAATGGTTGGTTCAACGATTCACTTACTCAAATAGAAGGTATTGATCCGCTGCTGGATGGGATTTTGAAATATGTGCCGCCACCTAAAGTGAACGAAGGATTTTTGCAAATGCAGATCACTTCACTTGATTATTCGTCCTTCTTAGGTCGTATAGCAATCGGTAAAGTAAGCCGTGGAGTAATAAAAGAAAATCAACAAGTGGCATTGATACAGTCCGCCGACGGCGGATCAATAAAGAAATCGAAAGTAAAGGAGCTGTATGTGTTTGAAGGAATGGGAAAGAAGAAAGTGAGCGAAGTAATAGCCGGTGACCTGTGTGCGGTAGTGGGTATCGAAGATTTTAATATTGGTGACACAATAGCTGATGCAGAAAATCCTGAAGCATTACCGGTGATCAGCGTGGATGAACCAACGATGAGCATGTTGTTCAGTATCAACAACTCTCCATTCTATGGTAAAGACGGGAAGTTTGTAACGAGCCGTCACTTGCGTGACAGGCTGATGAAAGAAACAGAAAAGAACCTTGCATTGAAGGTGGAGGATACAGATAGCGGCGATAGCTTTAATGTTTATGGTCGTGGCATCCTGCATTTAGGCATCTTAGTAGAAACCATGCGCCGTGAGGGATATGAATTAACAGTGGGTCAGCCACAGGTGCTTGTAAAAACGATTAGTGGTACTAAGTGTGAACCATATGAAAATTTAGTAGTTGACGTGCCGCAGGAATTTGCAAGTAAAGTAATTGATCTTGTAACAAAACGTAAAGGGGAAATGCATGTGATGGAAACAAAGGGAGCCATACAGCACCTTGAATTTGAAATTCCTTCAAGAGGATTGATCGGGCTGCGTTCACAAATGCTGACAAATACAGCTGGCGAAGCCGTAATGGCTCACCGGTTTACAGAATACAAACCATGGAAAGGACAAATACCGGGAAGAAATAATGGTGTGTTGCTTTCAAAAATTCAGGATAGAACAACGGGTTACTCAATTGATAAATTACAGGACAGGGGAACATTCTTTGTTGATCCGGGAGAAGAGGTTTATGCAGGTCAGATTGTAGCAGAGAATATCAAACCCGGCGACCTGGTTGTAAATGTCACAGAAGGAAAAAAACTAACTAATCACCGTGCCAGCGGAAGTGATGATGCAACAAGAATTGCTCCTAAAACCTTAATGACATTGGAAGAATGCATGGAGTATATTCAGCAGGATGAATGTATAGAAGTAACGCCTAATTTTATTCGTATGCGTAAGGTGATCCTGGATGAAGATGAGAGAAAGAAACAAGGCAAACGTATGGGTGTTGAAGCCGTATAATATTTTTTGCTTTATAAAATAATCAGAAAGCTGTCCAGAATTTCGGGACAGCGTCTCTTTTTTATTCCACATGATTTATAGTTTGCTTACCTGCTCCTGTAAGGTCGCCGCATGCTTTGAATTAAGGGTTTTTAATTCATCCACGATTTTCTGAGCCATTATCTTATCATTCTGGCTGATATAAACCAACGCAGCATAATAACGGGCATTTTCATTTTTTGGATTTAGCGAAAGGGCTTTATTAAAACTTGTCAATGCTGAGGAATTGTCACCGGATTTATACTGGCTGTAACCTAATTCAACATACGCCGTAGTATAATCCGGTTGTTGCTGAATGGCCTTTTGGAGGTAAGTAATAGCTTCAGCATAATTGTTAAGGCTGTTATTGCAATAGCCCATACCAAAATTTGCCTTACGTTCATTAGGATTTAGGGCCAGCGTTTTCTTATACCAATTCATGGCTTCGTTCATATCTTTTTTATTATCACGATACACTTCTGCAATTCCATTTAAGGGAATATGACTTTTTGGATCAAGTTCCATTCCTTTTTGATAATATTCAATTGCAACCTCATCTTGTTTTAACCTTGCGCAGGCAAAGCCCAGCTCAAGATAAGTATTGAGATAGTCCGTTTTTAATTCCAATGATTTATTTAAACTGATTTTTGCGGGTTCAAATTGCTTAAGAGCATTTTGTACGTATCCTTTACGATACCAGTATAAATAATCATTTATTGGATTCTTAAAGGTCTGTTCATATTTCAAAAAATGAACAAGGGCATTTTCATTATCACTGTTGTTATAATAAACGTATGCCAACTGCTTGTATGCAGAAGCATAATCACTTTTCAATTGCAGCACCTGGTTATAATGATAAACAGCGGAGTCATTTTTGTTTGTTTTTTCAAATGCATAGGCAAGTTCGAAATGAACTTTAGGTACTCCCGGCCATAAAGATCTTGCCTGATTTAGCGAAAAAATAGCGCCGCCATAATCCTTTACATCATTCTGGCACCAGCCCATTTCATACCAGGCTTCTTTATGATCGCTTTTTAATTTTACTGTTTCTTTAAAAGCGATGATGGCATCGGCAGCTCTTTTTTCGCCTTTCAGCTTTATTCCCTTATCATACCATTCCTGGGCAGTGTTTTGACAAAAAACAAAGACAGGAAATAACAGGGTACTAATTAACGAAGTGTAAAGTTTCATTTTCATGAGGTTAGACCTTTGTTAATAAAACTATTTTCAGAATTAGTTTAAAACGTCATCACCGGGTAAATTATTCTATCGTATTTTTGCTTCCTATTATTTTAATTATGAAAAGGCTGATTCTTCTCGTCGGGTTTCTATCTATTTTTTCGATTTTATTTCTTCAATTTTCTGTCGCCCAGTGTTCTATTTGTACCAAAACAGCTCAGCAATTAGGCGAAAAACCCGCCAAAGGACTAAATGCGGGAATCATTTACCTTGCTTCTGCGCCTTTTCTGATTGCCGGTTATGTTTTTTATCGCTGGAAAAAAAGCGACCATAATAGTTGAACGTTATTTCATTCCATTGATTTTTTCCAGCAGCTCATCCGCTTCGTCACTGCTTAGATCTTTAAGCTTGTAGTACATGCTTATTGCATCCCCTTTTTTATTGGTGGCTATAAAGCAAAGACCCTTATAGTAATATCCCAGCTTTGAGGTTTCATCAAGACTAATTGCTTTATTTAGTTGTGTAATAGCAAACTCGAATTGTTCTTTCATAAAATAGGCATATCCAAGTTCCTCTCTGTAACCAGAATCTTCACTGTCATACTCGATTGCTTTTAAAAGAATTTTTATTGCGTCATCATACCTTTGTTTGTCATTGTATAACCAGCCAAGTTTATAGTATAGCGGTTTGGATTCTTCTTCATTCACCGCAACCGCTTTTTCAAAATATTGGATCGCCTTATCATGGTCTTCTTCTATTTCATAATAAACATTTCCCAAACCTCGTAATGCGACGCCGTTACTTGGGAACAATGCCAGCGTTTTATTATATTCTCCTATCGCATCTGAAGCTTTCTGAAGTTTATAACAGGAAAAACCAAGTTCATTGTATTTGTTTTTTTTATCATTCTTTGATGAAGGACTATATTTTTTCAGAAAATCTATAGCGAGCTCATAATTTTCCAATTCATTGCAGCACCAGCCTGCTTGGTAGTATGCATTGTTATAATTAGCTTTTTTGCTGATCGCGTTTTTAAAAGCTGTTAACGCCCCGCTATAGTCATGTTTATTTTTTAATTCGACCCCCTTGGTAAACCATTCTTTTGCGGTGGACTGTGCAAAAAGAACAAAAGGAAATACAAATAAAAGGATGGGGAAGAAGATTTTTCTTTTCATGGTTCGTTTTTTTAAAATTAATAAAGGATCATAATTTTTTCAATATAATTATCAACATTGAGAATGTAAATACCAGGTGACAATGAAGGCAACAGGAATTCAATTGATGACAAACTTCCGTTAGTAATTATTTCTTTTATTATCCTGCCGCTGATGTCAGTAAATTTTATAAAGGAGCCCGGTTCTAATTTTCCGTTTATAGTGATCTTATTTTTAGCCGGGTTGGGATAGATTGAATAACGATCGGGTAATTTTAAGGTTATTCTTTTTTGTGCTGAATAAATAACATTATTCTCTCTTCCATTGACTCTTAGCCGGTACATATTTTCACCTGCTCCGGGAGTTAGATCAACCGCCTCGTAATGATGAAGGTTCGGCAGCGCATCGACCGTAACAAGCGGAACCCAATTATTTAATGAATTTGATTTTTCAATTGTAAATGATATTGCTTCTTCCGGGTTGGCAATATCCCATTCTAATTTTACTTTTTTAGTTGTCGTAAGCAATGCATTAAAATAAATGATCCTTATCGGTAACGTCACTGTACAGCTTGTCGAGGGATTAACAGATGTTTGATAAGAATAATTCTGCACTATTGATCCTGCTGTTCCATTTACTCCTGGCACCGGAGTACTGCAACCATTGGGATCAATATTTATTCCTGCTATGCCACCGGAAATTGAAGTCGTAATTGCAGGCAGGGATCCATTAAAATAAATAGCGCCGCCACTACCACCGCCACCGGCGCCATAACATCGGCCTGCGCTATTATCATCATCCTCATTGCCGCCATTACCGCCGTTTGCCTGGATGGTCAATATTCCTGAATAACTATTTGCAACGTCCATGATAACAGTGCCGCCTGCTCCGCCACCAGAAGCTCCATCGTAAGAAGTGGACCTTCCATTTTGGCCATTGGCCGTAATTTTATTTCCGTTGCCGATAATATTATTTGCGATCACGATTATTATTCCACCACCATTGCCACCGGCATAGGGTTGCACGGTACTGTTTGCGTGTCCTGCACCACCGCCACCACCTAAAAATATTTTTGTGCCATTCCAATTTTTTAATGGCTTACCACCGCGGCCCTGGTAATTACCCGTACACCCGGTTGGACCAGTACTGAAATTACCGCCACCATTTCCGCCTGCAGTTAAATTGGCACCACCACCGCCACCGTTGTTATGATTATTACCACCGCCGCCTCCATTCGCAGGGGCACCTCTTGCTCCATCAAGATTAGCCGGGACGTCGGCTACTCCCTCTCCTTTATATGCACCATTCGTTGCTGATCCTGAAGTTGCATCATAAGCATAACCACTACCGACAGGATTAAAAAACCCACAAGAGCCGCTATGTAAAAAGAAAGTTCCGCCTTTATAGCCAGTTGCATCAGCAAACAATGGCGCATTCAATGTGAGATCTGATTCCACTTTTATTGCAAGCACTCCTCCTTTACCGGTTGTATTGCTCCATGATTGTGCTTTTACAGTATCAACTACATTGGCAGAATAATATTCCCCGAACTTAACTAACTGTACCTTGAAATTTGGATCATAACTATTTAATAGTTCATTGAAAAAATACACACTATCATTACTCACCGAACAAATAGTTGCTAGTTCATAATTACCCGCATAGTTTAAGGAGGTTGTATCCCCAAATGAAGAATTATTGGCGGTGTTTATATCCGCTCCTTTCATTTGTATCAATAGCACTGTATTTCCATAACTGAGACCAGAAACATTATCAAGTTTTGCAGCTGTACTGTTAATACCCAACACGCTATGATAACTGTTTACTGTGCCACTGATATTAGTTGTTTGAGAAAAGCTAAAGTTTGTCGTGAACAAAAGAAGAATAAGAAACCACAGTTTTATGAAAGTAGTTAATAGGAAAGGCCTCCACAAATAGCGGTTCACTGGTTTCATTGGATATATGATTTCTCGTGCAGTTTCAGTTAGCCATAAAAATACGTCCTGGCTGCCAAGATTAAAAGGGACTATTACGATTTTTTAAACCGGCGCTATCAGGTTGATAATCCCACCGGTGTATCCGGAAAATCGTATTTATAACATTCGTCGGATTGCTGGACCCTCAGCCGCCTTTTTCAATGCTGGCGAGCACCTCATTTCGGTAAGTAGCTCCGATAGGAATGCATTTGTCCTCTACCTGGATATAATTTCCTTCAATATATTTTATCCTGTCCCGGGATATGATAAAGCTTTTGTGTACTCTCATAAATGATTTTACCGGCAATTCTTCCTGCAGCTTTTTCATTGTTTCGTTAACGATCAGTTGCCCTGAATCTGTAACCACTTTCATATAATCGCCAATTGCTTCGATATAATGAATGGCCTCAAGTTCAACCCGGTGAATTTTCTTATCAGCTTTGAGAAAAATGAAAGAGATCTCATTTTCACTACTATTTTGAGTCGATGAGGCATTAAGCTTTTCAATTACTTTGTTTACTGCTTTTAAAAAACGTTCAAAAGAAAAAGGCTTTAGTAAATAATCGACAGCATTTAATTCAAAACCTTCCACCGCGAATTCGGGATAGGCCGTTGTAAAAATTATCAATGGAGGACGAGTCAGTGTTTTAATAAAATTTATACCAGATAATTTAGGCAGATTAATATCCAAAAAAAGTAAATGAATGTTTTCACTAGTCAGAATACCTTGTGCTTCCAATGCATCATTACAAATAGCGATAAGCTCCAGGGTTGGGTGTTCTCCAATATATTTTTTGAGAACATTTTGCGCCAGGGGTTCATCTTCTATTATTATGCACTTATAGCGGGTCATAAGCTTAATTGCAATGCAACAGAAAAGCGATCCGGTTGATCTTTTATATTCAGTAAATGTTTGCCCGGATACAATAACTCTAATTGACGTTTTACATTTTCAAGTCCCAGTCCATTATACTCACCGGTGTTTACTTCATCAATGATACCTTTATTATTTTCTACTACAAAATTCAGTTTATTCTTTTCCACTTTTATATCAAGCCGGATAAATGTATTTTCTGAACTTCCTTTTGCTCCATGCTTAAAAGCGTTTTCAAGGAAAGTGATCAGCAACAATGGCGCAATTTGCCGATCACCTATTTCACCGGACATTTTTGTTTCAATGTCTAATTGTGCATCCGAACGCAGCTTTTGCAGAGCAATATAATCATTCACAGCAGTCAGCTCTTTTTCTAATGGAATAAAATTGTTTTGGGACTTATAGAGAAAATAACGCATCAAATCTGACAATTGCAAAACTGTGTTTGGGAGGCGATCATCTTTATCCAGCGCCATTGAATAAATGCTGTTCAATGTATTAAAAAAGAAATGCGGATTGATCTGCGCTTTGAGAGCTTTCAGCTCCACCTCGGCTTTTTGTTTTTCTTTTTCCAGTAATTCTTTTTGCAATTGACTGACAAAGAACCAAGATTTGGAAAGCTTAAGCAAGGTTGTGATAACGACATAAACAGAAAAGAAAAGTATTACTTCTTTAAAAGTGAAATACGAGATGAAAAAATAATCTGGAAAAACCTTAGCTGACCAGTTATCAAAAAAACTATAATTGATCCATGAAAAGAGTAAGATAATTGCAGCAAGGGAAATTAAATAAAATAAGATAGTTTTCCTGTTTCCCAATTTTAGCAAAAGCAATTTAAGATTCAGGTACACGGCAGGTAATAAGCTCAACTGGAATAATAGAGTATAGACATAGTCAACTTTCTCCGGCTTTGCTCCTGTTTTAAATAGATTGAGAAATACAAGGAATGAAAGCACCCAGAATGCCAGGTGCTGAATAATTCTCAGTATAGGATGATTGAGTTCCCAATACTTTTTCTTCATCTACTCAGCTTTTACGGTTTAAGGTAACAGAATTTTCTTTGTTAAAGAAACGGCTGTCATTACCATATTTTTCAAGAAACTGCTGCAATTCTTTTGTTGATGCCGTGATCAGGAATGTGTCATAAAGTTCATCTGTTTCATTCTTGATCTTCATACGACCTGCTTTTATCTGCTCATAAAGAAAATCACCATCGATGAAATCAAGCCTTATTGTATTTGTATTTTGCCATTGAACTTTGGCAATAGTATAAGAACGCATACTGCCGGAAATATCAAGATCCTCGCTGCCTCCTTCATGTGTAGTATATGTTCCTGTGATTGCCATACAATTCATAAACAATTGATTATTTAACCTGATAAAATTTACCAATAATGTATAATCTCCTGGTCCCTTTTTGTATTGTACGAGGTATGACCGGGATAAAAGAAGAGAATCTTCTTTTGATTCTATTTTTGCAATGTCCTTTTCGTTCTCAAATAAACTGCTCCCTTTTTGTACCTGTTTAAAAAACTCACTTTCAAAAATCGGCTCAATCAAAAATTGCTGACCATCTCTTTTTTCCCAAATTCCTGTTAACCTGCTATCGGTTATGGCACGATCATAAGTGACCAGGGGATTTAAACTGGTTACGCAGGCTGACTGTAAAATCCAAAGTAGGAATATTGCAGGTAGAACAATCTTTTTCATATTCAATCTGGTTTAAAGGTTAATGTTTGCTTTTGTGTAAACTTGGCTGTCACTTTGATATGCACCCGGCTCATCGCCGTATTTGATAATATACTGCTGTAATTCTTCTGTAGAGGCTGTTATGATGATGTTTCCATCACTATCCGTTTCATGGCGTATACGAACCTTATTTTGTTTGATTAGATTTTCCAAAAACTCTCCATCCAGCTGGTTTAGTTCAAAACTGTCTTTACTTTTTATATTCACACGGTATACTGTGTGTCGTCTAATTAAATGTCCCATGAAAAATTCATCAGCTTTTTCTTGTACTTCTGAAAGAAGGGGGTAGTAATCAAAATACAAGTGATTTCCAATACGGGCAAGAAAGGCTAGGTATCTTCCATCATCCGCATCGCCATTATCGATAAGATATCCTTTGTCTTTGATCGCGGCGATTTTTCCTGGCAACTCAATATTTTTTTCTTTTGCAAGGGCGGTTATGCGTACTTTGTTTTTTTCAAAATTCCAATTGCCAAGTAATTCTTCCTTGAATACGATATCTTTTTCAGTAAAAATAGGATGGAGGGTAGTAAGGCAACCGGTGAAGAAAATAAGTAGTAGAGCAACAGCTGCCGTTAAAGTGATCTTTTTCATATCTGTTTTAATTTTCATGTCAAAACTATCCTGGGCCAGGACGGCAGGGAAATCGTTTCGATGAACGATATGAAAATGGCGATGAAACTTGGGGAACAACCAGGAAATCTATTTCCTGATTGTTAAATGAGTATCATCACAAAACGGAGGCGTTTTAGTTTTCTTGCATTGACAGAAATAAACTTCTTCTTCCTTATCAAACATCACCTTAATGCTTCGATAAGGCTCGTCTGCAATATTCCGGTGCGTATTATCGCAAAAAGGCTGTGTTACACTTAGCCCGCAGGTACACCAGGAATAAACTTTGCCTGGCTGTACTTTTACAATGGCAGGTTCACATTCAGCCATACGCGGCAAATTTTCATTGGGAATTATTTCCATTCTACAAGTAGTTTTTAATAAATGAATACAACTGGAAGGAGTTTTTACCTGAAAGTTCTTTTATTTCTTCTTTGAGTTTTTCTTTATCGATGTCATTCATCTTTTTTCGTTGGATCAATTGAAAAGCTCTTTCCGCCAGCAGCCAGTATTTCTTTTCTTTTGAATGATGATGTTTTAAGAGATGTTCTATTGCTTTCAGTAACTCAGTCACTCCTTCATTTTGCAAAGCCACAGTTTTTATCACAGCCACTTCATCATACCGGGTATGAAAGACAGGCGCCAGCATAAGTCGAAGATTTTTTACAAATTCGTCTGCATCGGGTCTGTCTGCTTTATTCACTACAAATATGTCAGCAATTTCCATCAAACCGGCTTTCATGGTTTGTATCTCATCACCAGCTTCGGGAACCAGCACGACAATTGTAATATCAGCAAGACCCGCAATTTCGACTTCGCTTTGTCCCACACCAACGGTTTCTACAATGATAATGTCAAAAGCTGCAGCCTTCATCAATTCTGTTATTTCAATGATCTTTGGATGCAAGCCTCCCAGTGAGCCGCGGGTAGCCAACGACCGGATAAATACATTCGGGTTATCATACCATTTGCTCATTCGTATTCTGTCGCCTAATAATGAACCGAGATTAAATGGCGAAGAAGGATCAACACAAAGCACACCAATTTTCTTGCCGGCATTCACTAATAGCCCGATAAGTGAATCAACCAATGTACTCTTGCCCGCGCCAGGCGGACCTGTAATACCAATTACGGGTTTATTCGGACGGTGAGGTAATGATTGCATCAACTCTTCATAGCCCGCCACTTCATTTTCCACCAGTGAAATGCTTCTTGCCAGAGCTTTGCTATCCCCCCGATGCAGTTTAGATAGTAGTTCCTGAGCCATTGATTCCTGTATTCATTCAAAAATACTCTTTATCAGAAAGACAATGGAATCGGTTTAATAATTTTATTTTGCATGATGCAGCAACTGTCTGTTGTTATTGTTTGTAAAAATGGAGCTAACGTGGTCGGGAAGACTATAGAAAGTTTTTCCGGGCTTACTGATGATGTTTTGGTTTACGATAATGGCAGCACAGATGGTACACAGGCGATCGTAAGGCAAACAGGGGCAAAATTAGTCGAAGGCACCTGGGAAGGTTTTGGAAGAACAAAAAATAAGGCAAATACATTAGCAAAATATGACTGGATATTCAGTCTTGATGCGGATGAAGCGATCGATGAAGAGTTGAAGAAAAATCTACTGCAGGAGCGCTTAGTTGATGAAATGAAAGTATACGAGTTCAGGTTTAAGAATTTTTTAGGAAGCAAATGGCTCCGATTTGGAGAATGGGGCAATGATAAGCATACAAGGCTTTTTAATCGAAGGAAGGTAAAATGGAACGATGCCGAAGTACATGAATCATTACTACACCCGCCAGGAGTTAAAAAAGCACTTGTGCATGGATATGTCCTGCATAAAACAGCTTCCTCTATTAATGAATACAGAAATAAGATGGAAAGGTATGCGGGATTAAACGCAGAGAAATATTTTAAACAGGGAAAGAAAGCCGGCATGTTCAAGATCTATTCTTCTTCCATCTTTTCCTTTATCATAAATTACTTTTTAAGACTTGGTTTTCTTGATGGTATAACCGGCTATCACTGTGCAAAAGTAAATGCGCAGTATACTTTTTTAAAGTATAAAAGGCTGCATGAACTAAACCAACAGTCCCGCAGTTTGCAGTCCCGCAAGACTTCTTAATTTTACACTCCTGATAATATGACCAACTTCATTCCCATATTTCCTCTCGGTATTGTTGTCTATCCCGGCGAAAATGTTAACCTGCATATTTTCGAACCGAGGTACAAGCAACTAATTTCGGAATGCCATGCTGGTAAAAAACCATTTGGAATACCTGCTGTTGTCGACAATAAACTGCAGGAAAATGGCACATTGGTAAGTGTCATTGAACTTAGCAAAACCTATGACAATGGTGAAATGGATATAAAGACAAAAGGCGAAAAGGTTTTTCGTATGCTGGAGATAATTAAAGAGGTGCCGGATAAGCTATATAGCGGTGCAATAGTGAATTATCCCGATAATAAAGAGCGCGGCGATATTGAACTGATGCGAAGAGTAATGAAAGGTATCCGCGAATTGCACAAGTTGCTCAATGTATCAAAAGATTTCAAAAAGCCTGATGAAGAATTAAATAGTTATGAAGTAGCACATCACGTCGGACTTACGTTGCAGGAGGAGTATGAATTGCTCGGGCTTTTGGATGAATTACAGCGGCAAGAGTATTTAAAACGACATTTGACCAAGGTATTACCTTTAGTGGCAGAGATGGAAGGGTTAAGGGAAAAAATAAAACACAATGGGCATTTTAAAAATTTATCTGGTTTCCAGTTTGAATTGTAACCACAACCACTAATGAACACACTCTGCTTCGATTTTGGGAATACAAGGCTAAAAGCTGCTTTTTTTCAAGACACAAAATTGATAGAGATTTTCATATTCGAAAATGGCAGCGTGGAAAGTATTGGATCAATTTTGAAAAATCTTGACGTACAAAACACAATTCTTTCCTCTGTTGTTGACCATGATCCTGAAATTGAGAATCTGCTTGGATCGAAAACAAAATTTCATAAACTGAATCACCTTTCAAGCCTGCCATTTACAACTGCTGTAGGTAAACCCGAAACCATCGGCGCAGATCGTCTTGCGTTATCAGCTGCGGCGGTTTATTTTTTCCCTAAGCAACACAATCTGGTGATTGGGATGGGCAGCTGTATCACTTATAATTTTATTAATGCTGATCATGAGTTTTTAGGAGGTGGTATTTCTCCCGGCATGGAAATGCGAATGAAAGCATTAAACCAGTTTACAGCAAAGTTGCCAATTGTAAAACCAGACGGGAATGTGCCATTGGTTGGATACGATACGGTAAGTAATATATTAAGTGGAGTGGTAATCGGAATGGCCAATGAAATTGATGGCTTCATCAATGCATACAAAGAAAGGTATGGCAACTTTAACGTCCATTTAACCGGGGGTGATTTAGTCTATTTGGCTCCGCATCTTAAAAACCAGATATTTGCAGACCCCGAGTTGATCTTCAAAGGGCTTTATGCCATTAGCGAAGCGAATAACCAGTAAGATAAACAAGGAGTTAGGGGATTTTTCCGGGACTAAATGCTGAATGTTCAATGTTCAATTTTCAACGTAAACTGTCACTCAGGATCTATCAATACTTAGTAATTGCCTGCTCCTTACAGATTATTTGTAATGGCCTAATAGCACAGGATAATTCGCCATATTCCCGTTATGGTCTTGGCGATCTGTCGCCCAATACAAATATTTATAGCCGTGGCATGGCTGGTCTCAACGCCGCCTATTCTGAACAGCCAATTGAAGGACTTTCTGATCCACGAGGTGGCTTTAAATATTATCCATTCATCAATTTTGCCAATCCTGCATCTTATTCCCGTTTTTATGCAATTAAAGAAGCCAACACAAAAAAATTGACTTATGGAAGAATGTTACTCGATGTTGGAGTAAATTTAACGAACCGAACATTACGTGAAGCAAACAGTCCGCAAAGCTTTACTTCATCAAACGGCTATTTTTCTTATTTGCAAATTGGCGTACCCCTAAAGAAAAACTGGGGATTGGTCCTTGGATTGCGACCCCTTACTACGATCAATTATAAAATTGACCGGAACGAAAGATTATATGATCCCAACACCGGCTCGATGATCGATAGCGCAAAGACGCAATTCTACGGCGACGGCGGTGCCTTTCTCTTTAATACAGGTACTGGTTTTGCATTTGGGAATTTGAGTGTTGGAATAAATGCAGGGTTTCTGTTTGGCAGAAAAGATTACAGTACCCGCAGAGCATTTATCACGGACACTATCGTTTACGGCAACTCAAATCACCAGACCAAATCAAATTTTGGAGGAATCGTTTTTGATGCAGGTGTGCAGTATCGCATTGATTTAAGCCCCGACAAAACAAGATATATACAATTAGGAGCTTTCGGTAATATGCAGCAAACGCTGGATACCAAAAGCGATGTGATCAGGGAATCATTTGTTACCGATCCGGGTGATGGTGCCCAACTCCGTCTTGATAGCGTATATGAACAACTTGGCGTCAAGGGAACATTAGATTATCCGGCCACTTTAGGCGCCGGTTTTATCATAGAACAATTGCCTGATGTAAAAAGGACCGGTTGGCTCTTGGGAATGGATTTTATTCGTACTGATTGGGACAGCTATCGCTTCAACGGGCAAACGGATGCTGTGCGCAGCAATTGGCAGGTGAAAATCGGAGGGCAACTCCGGCCGCGATTAAAAGAAACTTACAAAAGCCTTATAGCTTATCGTGCAGGTATGTTTTTCGGCGACGATTATGTTTATATCGATAACAAAAAACTGCCTTCATGGGGCATCACTGCCGGAGTTAGCTTGCCGATCGCCAATCTGAAAGATGCATCCCGCAGATTCCGGACGCAATATTCCATTGTAAATGTTTCCGCAGAATATATAAAACGCGGCAAAAATGATAATCCGATCACAGAAAATCAATTCAGGCTTTCGGTTGGATTTACTTTAAGCGATCTTTGGTTTACCAAGCGTAAATACGAATAACCCCAAATCTCGCCTTAGGCGAGACTATTGAAAATGTCTGCATGA